>JASFWU010000200.1:0-5502 GCA_050049035.1 Akkermansiaceae bacterium
GCTTCGCTCATCATCTTCCACAATAATCGCTTTCCCCGGCTTCACCAACATCTTCAACTCGCGATCATCCGGAAGTGTCTTGCGCATCTTGATATCCACTCTCCGGTTCGGGGCCTGAACTTTTCGATCATCCGCTCCCTCGGTCACGATGGGCTGGGACATTCCAAAGGGACGGACGACGATGAACTTGGGATCGAGCTGCAAGGCATTGACGAGCCAGTCCTTCACGGCCTGACCGCGTCGCTGCGAAAGACGAAGGTTTGATTCCTGTCCACCGATCAGGTCGGTATGCCCCTCGACCCAGCAAAACATTCCCGGATTCCGGTCAATGAGCTGTGCCACCGTAAGCAAAGTAATGCGGGCATCATCGCGCAAGGTGGAAGAGTTGAACTCAAAAAGTAGGTCGCTGCCAATCGACGCTTTGTTCTTTTGAAGATCTCCGGGCGACATGTTGGCGTAGGCGGTCAGACCGGTGTAACCCTTGATTTCGCCGACGGTGTCTTTTCCTCCTCCACCTTTCATTTTCCCCAACTCGGACATCACTTTATTGGGATCGAGAACATTTGCGAGCGGTGTCCCTTGATCAACGACGATCTGTCCCTTCTTGGCAGCTGGAAAGTCGATCTCGATCTTCCCGGGATCGAGAATGTCGGGGTTGATGTTTGGTCCAATGGATGGTGTCAGCTCCACGCCGTCATCAGTCCCCGCAAGGGTTGGCTTTTCAATCCTCATCTCCGGGAGAGAGATCTCCTCGAGGTCGGTGGAGAGATCGATATCGATGTCACGCAATTCGGCAATCGCGGCTTCGGGATCATCGACAAGATCGCTGTCATCGATCGGGCGTTCGATCTCTTCTTCGGGAGGCTTTTCGGCGATCTCCTCAGCCTCGGTTTCCGACATCACCAGGCGGATGGGTTCGGAGACCCATTCAGTGGGCTCGGTGATCTCGGAGCGGTAGAAGGTATTTCCGGCCAAAACGAGTGCTGCCACATGAAGGGCGAGCCCCAGAATGACCGCCACGAGCACATACCAGCCCAACCCCTGCCGGCGTGGCGGGGTGTAGGTGCCTGATGTTTCCCAGGAATACTCGTGCTCCATCTGTTGGAAGTATAACGAAGCCGGACCGACACGCAATTCAACGATCCGCGAGATTTTTTCTGTTTTCGGCTGCCCAAACGCCCTACCAGAACCCCGTGAGTTGCACTGTTTCAGGGATTGGTATGGCTGGTTTTGGCACCGTGGGAAGCGGTGTCTGGAAAATTCTCGCGGAACACGGCGACCTCATCACTGCCCGTTCCCAGGACAGTGCCCGGCTCGAAATCCGCAAGATTGCGGTCCGGGATCTCGGCAAACAACGCGATGCCGAGGCCCCGGCCGACCTTTTCACCAATGACCTCAACTCGCTGGTCGAGGATCCTTCGGTCGATGTCATCCTCGAGTTAATCGGCGGGACCGATGCCGCTTTTGACCTCGTGGCCGCCGCGCTCAAGGCGAGCAAACCCGTCGTAACCGGAAACAAGGCCCTTCTTGCCGAACGGGGGCAGGAGCTTTTTGCCTTATCGCGCGAGCACCATACCCCCATTCACTTCGAAGCGGCCGTGGCAGGCGGGATTCCCGTCATCAAGGCGGTGCAGGAATCCCTGATTGGCAACCAGATCAAATCGATCGCGGGCATCATCAACGGGACCTCAAACTACATCCTGCAAAGAATGACCGAGGCCGGTCTGGGCTATCCCGAAGCGCTCAAAGAGGCCAAGGATCTGGGCTATGCCGAGGCCGACGAAACCCTGGACGTCAACGGCTGGGACGCCGCTCACAAGGCCATCCTGCTTGGCTCCCTGGCCCACGGTTTCCTCATTGATCACAAAGAGGTTTATGTCCGGGGCATTGAAAAGGTCACCCCGCTCGACATTCGTTTCGCTTCCGAGCTGGGCTACGTGGTCAAACTGCTCTCGCTGGTCATCGCGCGGGACAACGGGCACATCGAAATTCGCACCCAGCCTTCCTTCCTTTCCAAAAGCCACATTTTGGCTTCGGTGCACGGGGTCAACAATGCCGTGGCAATCAAAGGCGATCATTTGGGAGACTCGCTCTTTTATGGACCTGGCGCCGGCCAGGGTCCTACCGCTTCCTCGGTCGTCTCAGACCTTGTCGAAGCAGCCCGCAACTCCCGTCCGGACCGGGGATTCCTCCCACTTCAGGAAAATGGCGAGCTCGTTCCCATCGAAGAGACGGAAACCTCCTACTACGTCCGTTTCTCAGTCACTGACCGCCCGGGCGTCATTGCGGATGTGGCGGCAATCCTCGCAAATCATGGCATCGGAATCTCCGGGACTCACTCTCCAGTCGATGCCGACCACCCCGATGCCGACTTCGTCGACATGGTTTTTCTCCTTCACACCTGCCCTTTCGGGACCCTCCGGACTGCGCTGGCCGAGGTGGAGAAACTCGATTGCCTCACCGACAGGCCGGTGGTTTTCCGGATTGAGACGCTTTAACCAACAAAAAACGCTCCCTCAGCAGAGGGAGCGCTTTGGGTAAGATGTTCTTCTTCGATCGCTTTAGCGGCGACGCTTTGCCAATCCGAGAAGTGCCAGAGCTCCCAAAATGGAGACTGAGGGCTCCGGAATCGTGAAGGACGGATTCGCCGAGCCAAAAGTTCCTGCAAGAGTGGGAGCCGAATCAAAGGCGGTATCCGGAGCTGTTGATCCATCTTCGAGATAGACGGTTCCGTCAAACGGCTCATTCAGCGCCCGCCAAAGACCGGTGGTTCCATCGCGGAAAACCAAGCCTGGTTCGTCACCGGTATACGGAAGGTCAAATCCAGTGCCCAGGGCTCCAATCACAGAGTTGGCTTCATCGGCTGTGTTGTCAGAAACAGTGATGGCGTCAAAAACGGTGGTAATCCCCAGCGTCGCCAGGTCATCAGGACTATCCAGAACATCTCCGGTCGAGCCAGTGAAAGTATCCACGATTGCGACAGTGAAGGAAGGGTTTTCAAAATCGGGGATCGTAACATTGGCGAAACCATTGGCATCAAAAGATCCAGTGACATTGGTTGCCCGATCGACTGTATTTCCAGGAGAAAAATCGGTGTCCATGGACAAAACCCAAAGATCAAAAGTGGTATTTGCGTCCCCGGTGATCTCAAAATCGACAGTGGCGGGGTCTGAACCGGCAGGGTTTGGGGCAAATTCACTGATCAAGGTCGCTCCTGATGCACCCCCAGCAGCGAGAGCGAGGAGGCTTAAGGTATGTTGTATCTTCATTGTTTTGTGGGATTACTGATGCTCAGCAGCAGGATTGAGTTACTTGGATTCGCCCTTCGCTGAACCATTGCAAGGCTGCAATCTCCGTGCCAACTCCACAACAATTCATTTTTGACAATTTCTTCAGAAACGGCAACTCGCCCTTGAATCGAAAAGCCTGGAGTGAATGGCATCGGCCAATACTCTCGATAACAACCTTCGCTCCCGGACTTGCCTAAGCCCCGGCTACCAGCTAAAGCCCCTCTCCCGCAATGGCCCTCATCGTCCAAAAATACGGAGGTACTTCCGTTGGCTCCATCGACCGCATCCGCAACGTCGCGGCCCGCATCAAAGCTGAACGGGATAAAGGGAACCAGGTCGTCGCCGTCATCTCGGCAATGGGTGGTGTGACCGACAAGCTCATCGGGATGGCGCGTGAAATCACGGAAGAGCCCACCGAGCGGGAAATGGACGTCCTTCTGTCTTCAGGCGAGCAGCAATCCATCGCCCTTCTTGCCATTGCCCTCAACGAACTCGGAGTCGACGCCGTTTCAGCCACCGGTCGCCAGGCCGGGATCGTCACCAGCGGCTCCCACACCCGGGGCCGAATCGAGAATATCGACGCTTCCCTCCTTCACCGCTATCTCGAAGAGGATCGCACCGTGGTTGTGGCCGGCTTCCAGGGCATCACTCACGAAGGAATGATCCAAACCCTCGGACGAGGGGGCTCCGATCTCTCCGCCATTGCCGTCGCCTGCTCCATCAAAGCCGACCTTTGCCAGATCCTCACCGACGTCGATGGAGTCTACACCGCTGACCCCCGCATCGTCGAAAAAGCCCGAAAGCTCCCGGAGATTTCATACGACGAACTCCTTGAACTGGCTTCAGTGGGGACCAAGGTGATGCAATCACGCTCGGTTGAGTTTGCCAAAAAATATGGCGTGAAATTTGAAGTCAAATCCTCCTTGAACCAGAACCCCGGGACCATCGTCACCGAAGAACACGAAGCCATGGAATCAGTTGTCATCCGCGGAGTCTCGATCGAGCGCTCCCAAGCCCGCGTCACCATCACCGGCATCCCGGACACGCCTGGCATGTCGGGTCGTATTCTCGGAGCACTTGCCGAGGCCGAGGTCAACATCGACATGATCGTGTCCAACATTGCAAACGACAAACTGGCCCGACATTCCTTCACGATGCACACCAGCGACCTTGGCCGGGCCCAAAGTGCACTTAAGCCGGTCCTCCTGGAACTTGGAAGTGATGCCGCGATCGAGACTGAAGGCGGCATCGCCAAACTCTCCTGTGTCGGCATCGGGATGCGAAGTCACTCCGGGGTCGCTTCGCAGATGTTCGCCGCTCTTGGTGAAGCCAATATCAACATTGGCATGATCTCCACCTCGGAAATCAAAATCTCGGTGACGGTGGAGGAAGACCAGATCGAAGAAGCGGCCAGAGTCGTCCACACCGCCTTCCACCTTGACGCCTCTTGAAACTTCGAACATGTTGAGATACATGAAAACACTCTTAACCAGCATCTCGACAGCAAGCCTGCTGTCTCTGGTTTCCTGCGCTCCCACCAGGCCGGTGGGAGATGTGGAGTCTCTCGAACGCCAAACCCCGGTCACCCGGGATCCAAACGCCGTCGGGGATGCCATTAACGCAGGAAACGCCGTCAACTACAGTCAAGGACGCCGCGCCGGCTTCGGAGGCTTCTTCGGATTCTAAAACCCAAACATTCGCACCATATGAAAAAACTCATCTTAGCTCTTCCCGTGGTGGCACTTTCCAGCTGTGCCTCCTTCACCACCGCTCAACAACAAGCCGACTACAACGGAGACGGCTTTGTTTCGGCGGCCGAAAATGCCCAGTTCCAACGTCAAAAGAACGTCGAGGACCGCGCGGTTTATTCTGAAAGCGTCAAGCGCCGGAACGTCGTCAACACCGTGGGTGATGCCAGACAGCTGCAGCGCCTCATCAAGAGCTTCTAAGCCCTTTCAACCAATCAAGGAAAAGCCCGACCGGATAATCCGGCGCGGGCTTTTTTTCGATCGTCGCTTCAACGCCAGGGTCGAAGGAAAAAACTCAACGTTTGGGCTTATCAAACTCCAGGTATGTGATTCCGGCGACACGACGCTTCTTGTTGAACGAAGTCACCTTCATCGTTTTGACGGTATAAGCTCCGTTCACTTTCATGATATCGGAAATCTCAAACTGCTTGAGAGGATCTGAATCGGGTCGAGGGCCGTATCCC
>JASFWU010000201.1:0-5478 GCA_050049035.1 Akkermansiaceae bacterium
CGCCTTCTTTTGCGAGTCGATCGATGGTCGGGGTCGGGGCTACTTTGGCGAGCCGGCTGCCGTAGGCGGAGATTCCATGGGCGGCGTGGTCATCCGACATGATGTAGAGGATGTTCGGACGGGTTTTCTGACCGGTTAGGGAAAGTGTGGTGATAATAAAAACAAAGAATTTGAGCTTCATCGTGGTGTAGGGTGGTTGCTGAGTAAATCGGGTTTCGACCTTGTTGCGTCTGCAGGGTAGCTCAGTCGAAAAGATCCAGTTGGGGTGACTTGGATTCGGGGAGCGCGTTCTTGGCTGTGGGTGCTTTTTCCTTTTTTCGAGTTGGCTTGGAAGAAGTCATTTCAAGGTGACTCAAAATCTCCTTGGCGCGGTTGAGGATGTTTTTGGGAAGGCCGGCGAGGCGGGCGACCTGGATGCCGTAGGACTTGTCGGCCTGTCCGGGAAGGATCTTGCGCAGGAAGATGATGTCGTCGTTCCACTCGCGCACTGCCACATTGAAATTAGCCACGGCGTCCCGTGAATCGGCAAGGGCGCAAAGCTCGTGGTAATGAGTGGCGAAAAGAGTACGACATCGTACTTCGTCGTGGAGATGCTCGGCAACCGACCAGGCAATAGAGAGGCCGTCAAAGGTGGCGGTGCCGCGGCCGATTTCGTCAAGGATGACCAGCGACCGTTCGGTGGCATTGTTTACGATGAGGGAAGTTTCGTTCATCTCGACCATGAAGGTAGACTGTCCTTTGGCCAGGTCGTCGGAGGCTCCCACCCGGCAAAAGATGCGGTCGGTCAGGCCGAGGTGAGCGTGTTCGGCGGGAACGAAGGCGCCGATCTGCGCCATGAGCGTGATGAGGGCAATCTGCCGGATGTAGGTGGACTTACCCGCCATGTTTGGGCCGGTCAGGATTTGAAGGAGCGAGTCTGTCGGATCAATGAGGGTGTCGTTTGGAACAAACTTTTCCTCCACGAGGGTTTGTTCGAGGACGGGGTGGCGTCCGTTTACGATCTGAAGGTGGCGGGATTCATCGAGAACCGGCCGCGTGTGTTGATGAAGCTGGGCCGTTTCCGCGAAGGAAATGAGAACATCGAGGGTGGCAAGGGCGTCCGCTGTTTCCTGAAGGGGAACGAGGTGGTCGGCAACGGCGCTGCGGAGCTTGAGGAATTCGTCGTATTCCAGGGCCTTGGCGCGATCGTCTGCACCGAGAACCTTGCCTTCGACCTCCTTTAGTTCGGGAGTAATGAAGCGTTCGGCGTTCGCCATCGTTTGCTTCCGCTGGTAATCCTCGGGAGCCTGATCCGCCTTGGCCTTGGTGATTTCGATAAAGTAACCGAAGACGTTGTTGAACTTGATTTTCAGGGTGTCGATTCCGGTTCGTTCACGCTCCGATTGCTGGAGTTCGGCAATCCATTGTTTTCCGGAGCGCGAAGCATCACGAAGTTCGTCGAGTGCGGCCGAGTGACCATCGCGAATGATCCCTCCGTCGCGAATCTGCGCAGGAGGTTCGTCAACGAGAGCGGTTTGCAGGAGTGAGACAAGGTCGGGAAAATCCTGAATGAGATTCGAGATTTGGGACTTGAGATCCGAATTCGCTGAGGGGAGGGAATTCAGGTCGGTTTTGAGATCCGGGATTCGCTCGAGCGAAAGTTGGAGCGATTTGAGATCGCGCGCATTTCCGGATCCTTGAGAGAGCCGGCCGGTAGTCCGCTCGATGTCGCGAATGTTCTTCAGCGATTCACGAAGTTTGGTGAGGAGGTAAGGTTCGGCGAGAAGTGACTCAACGAGATCTTGTCGGGCGGTCAAAGCCCCGAGATCCCGAAGAGGGTGAAGAATCCAGTCGCGGAGCTTGCGGGCGCCCATGGGAGTCGAGGTGCGGTCGAGAACTCCGAGAAGAGTGTGTTGCTTTCCTGATCGGGATTCGACGAGGTCGAGATTGAGTTGTGAGGCCGAGTCGATGAGGACGTAGTCGGAGCTGTTTCGTACTTTGAGTCCCTTGAGGTGGTCGCAGTTGCGGCGGAGTTGGTAGGTCAGGTAATGCAGGGCGCCACCGGCCGCTGAAAGGGCGGAGGTCATGCCCGAGCAACCGAAGCCATCAAGCGACTGCACCTTGAATTGTTCTCGTAGCGTGTGAAGAGCCTGATCGGAAAGAAAGGCGTAGGAATCGTAGGGCAGGGAACCGCGAAGATCACCAAGATCGCGGGTCTGGTCCTCCGGGATGAGAAGTTCGGATGGCGAGAGGCGTGCCAGTTCGTCTTCGAGCTGCTGTCGGTCGGAAAATTCGGCCACGGTAAACTCCCCGGTGGTGTGATCGGCGCAGGCCAACCCGAGGCAGGGCTTTTTGGCGGAGCCCCCGATAAAAACGGCGGCGAGGTAATTGTGCCGGGTGTCGTCGAGCAGGGTGAGGTCGTCGACCGTGGAGGCCGAAATGATCTGGGCGATTTCTCGTTCGACAATTTTCCCCGGTTGCGGGTCGGAGGTTTGCTCGGCGATGGCGACTCGCTTCCCGGCTTTGATCAGTTTTGCAATGTATCCTTGGGCGGCATGATGAGGAACGCCGCACATCGGAATGTCATTTCGCTTGGTGAGTGCCACATTGAGAATCGACGCCGCGTTTTTGGCGTCTTCAAAGAACATCTCGTAGAAATCACCGAGGCGGTAGAGCAGAAGAATATCCTCGGGCAGGGAACGACGCATGGCCATGTATTGAGCCATCATCGGGGTGAGCTTCTTCTCTCCTGCCATGTGCCCGCCAGACTAGGGAAGAGCTGCGAGCGGGGGAATTTTGAAAATAGAAAAAATCAGGAGAATGGCGTGGGGAGACCGAAATTGAAGACGGTGATTGCAATGGTCGTCTTGCTGGGTTTGATCGGTAGGATGACGACGGTGTTTTCAGTCTTTCGATTTGTCGTGTTGTTTGGCGGTCTCGTTTCTCTCCTGGCTGCTGCCCCATCGAAGCCAAACATCGTGGTGATCTACGCCGACGATCTGGGATATGGAGATGTTCGGTGTTACAATCCTGAGCGGGGAAAAATCCCGACGCCTCACATCGATCGTCTCGCTGCCGGAGGGATGCGATTTACCGACGGACACTCTTCGTCCGGGGTTTGCTCTCCCTCCCGCTACACTCTCCTGACCGGTCGCTATCACTGGCGGACCCGATTGCAGACGGGGATTGTCGGACTTTGGGGAGCGCCCGTGATCACGCCGGAACGGCTCACCATCGGGGGATTGGCGAAGCAATCGGGCTACCGAACGGCATGCATCGGGAAGTGGCATCTTGGCTGGAATTGGCCGATTCCCGCGAATCAAAAGAAGCTTTTCGCGAGCGGAGGCTATCGGGGGAAAAAGGAACTGACTGCCACTGATGAACATCGGGCGGCTTGGAGGGAGGTGTTTTCAAAGCCAATTCCCGGTGGCCCCACCGCAGTGGGTTTCGATTCTTACTTTGGGACCGATGTGCCCAACTGGCCGCCGTATTGTTTTATCGAGAATGACCGCACAGTCGGGATTCCTTCGGAGTATGCCGCCCCGGAGCTCTTTCGAAAGAACCAGGCGAGCCAGCAAGGTCCGGCGCTGAAGGGGTGGACTCTCGAGCCCATTCTTCCGGCGCTGGGAGATCGCGTCGTTGAGTTCATTCGTCGCGAGGCTCAAACACTCGAGCCTTTTCTGGTCTACCTTCCCTTCACCTCTCCACACACTCCGCTCTCGGTGAACAAGGAGTGGAAGGGAAAGAGCGGGCTGAATCTTTATGCTGATTTCGTGATGGAGACTGATGCGGTGGTGGGCCGGGTTCTGGATGCTCTGGAATCGAGCGGAGCAGCAAAAAACACACTCGTGGTTTTCACCAGTGACAATGGGTGTGCTCCATATATCGGAGTTGCTGATCTCGAAAAGAAAGGCCACTACCCCAGCGGCCCATATCGGGGATACAAGGCTGACGCCTGGGAAGGAGGGCATCGCGTTCCCTTCATCGTGCGTTGGCCCGGAGTGGTGAAAGCGGGAACGGTGAGTTCCCAACTGGTCCATCAGGCCGATCTCTTGGCGACTTTTGCCGAGCTCTTGCAGAAGCCACTCCCCAATGCCGCCGGCGAGGACAGCGTGAGTCTCATGCCTTTGCTTCGGGGGAAAGACGAGCCGGTGCGGAAACACGCGGTGAGCGCGTCCATTCGTGGAATTCCTGCAGTGAGAAGTGGAGATTGGAAATACATTCCCGCCCCGGGGTCAGGAGGTTGGGGGAAAGGGGGAGACCAAAGCCAGCCAATCCAGCTTTACGATTTGAAGAACGATCCCGGAGAGAAACGCAATCTTGCGGCCGATCAACCGGAGCGGGTGAAAGAGATGCAGGAGCTTTTGGAAAGTCTCATCACCAAAGGAAGAAGCACTCCAGGCAAGAACCAGCCCAACGATATCAAGGTACGACGCCATGGACCTGGCCTGGAGCAAAAGAAATGACGAAACGTTATCGATTCATCAGAGAGCAGTGGAGGTCTTGCCCGGGCGGAACGGAGTGGCCAGGAAATACAGGAGAACGGGAAGGAGAGCCAGACCAAGGCCCGAACCAACTGCGGTGATCAAAGCGTATTCCCGAAGAGTGAGTTTCAGACCTTCGTCCTCTGTTTTCAGGGAACCCAGCTTGTCGAGAACCGAGGAAGGAACATGGCGCAGGTTGCCATCGTGATAGGCTCCGCCGAGGCGGCTGGCGATTTGCTGGAGGGCACCGACATCCTGGCGGGATTGCCGTCCATCGATCATCGAGCCTTTGGTCGGATTGCCCACGCCCATGACGAGGACCCCATCGATGGAAGAAGGCATCTTGGGCATCCCGGTGGCCGGGACCGTGTCGCCATCGCTGACCAGCAGGAGAGTAGCGGAATTGGCGGGCCATTTTTTTGCGATGCGCGCGGCTTCCTCGAGTCCATCGAACAAGCGGGTTTTCCCAACCGGAAAGACGGATGACATGTCCATGCCATCGAGGAAATTGAGGATGACTTCGAGATCGCGGCTTTCCTCCACCACCGGCTTGGCTCCGTTGTAAACTGCCACCAGGGAAATGTGCAGTTTGTTGTCGTTGGTTCGTTCGAGCAGTGACTCGATCAACTTGGAGGCCCGTTGGGTTCGGCTGAGTCCGGCGTTCTCACCGGAGTCCTTCAGCTTCATCGACGGAGAAACATCCAGAACAATGACCAGGTGTCGTCGTTCCTTGGGTTCCACCACTTTGACGGTCGAGCGAAAAGCCTTGGGTGGAAGAAGGAACAGGGTGGTTAGTGACCAGCCGAGAGCTCCAAGAAAAAGGGTGCGCAGGATGGGAGCCAGGATGGTGACTGCCGAGAAGTGCCCTTGCGGTCCGAAGGCGAGATGGCGGACCCGGTGAACCCGGCGAAGGTGCAAGGCTTCGGCACCGGCTGCCAGAATGACCACCGCTGCCGCTACGAGACTGGGCGTGGAGGTTACCATGGATTGTATCGAAGACCGAAGAGAGTGAGAA
>JASFWU010000202.1:0-5476 GCA_050049035.1 Akkermansiaceae bacterium
TGTGATTCGAAGCATGGCGGCGTGTGAGGAAACCGGAGCGAGAGCACCAGTGAGGATCAGTGTTTGGTATTTTGTTTTTTGCAACATGGCGATGGGAAGAGAAACCTCATGGCTCGATTATTCCGGGTCGTCGTTCTCAGGATAAAAACCTCTGATGCTCCGAATCAGGCTGCTCACTTTTTTCGGAATAACTCTAACAAGGACACCTCTTGCCAAGGGCCATTCTTTCTAAACATGACTCCTTGCAACTCTTCTTCGAACCCATCGGAAAGAAGTTTCAGTTGTGTTCCAGTCTATCTCCCTGAGCAATAGAAGCTCCGGCAGGTCCAACGAAGAAACACCATTTGAAAGGTCTTGGGTTTTGTCGTCTCCGATTTCCTGTGCCAGAGTCTTTCGAAAGTTCCACTCTGCTTATGAAGCCTTCCGCATTTCTCCCCTTGCTTTGTTTCTTCACCTCTCTGGCGACAACGGTCAATGGAAACGAAACCGTCAAACTCTTGAAGGACCCCGACACCGGAATCTCCCTTCGCGAAGGATTTGATGCGGAGCTGCTTTACACCGTGCCAAAGGAGCAAGGATCATGGGTGGCAATGTCCTTTGATCCCAAAGGCCGAATCGTCGTTTCAGATCAGGACGACAAGGGTGTCTTTCGCGTGACTCTTCCGGACAAGGGCTCTCCGATCTCAATCGAAAGCCTGAAGGGATTCCCCTACGAACCGATCAACTGGGGTAAGCGTCGGGTTGGTGGTGCATTGGGTTTCCTGCACGCCTTCGACAGCCTCTACATGGTGACAATGAGAGGGCTCTGGCGGGTGAGAGACACCGACGGCGACGACAGCTATGATGAGTTCAAGTTGTTGAAACGCCTGCAAGTGGGCTACGAACATTCGGCGCACAACATCATCAAGACCGAAGACGGAAAAGGCCTCTATCTCGTGAGCGGCAACTATGGCACCATCCCAAAGGGTGTCCTAAGCCTGCAGCCTCCGGTTTGGCAAAAGGACTCCCTCCTCTCTCCCATGCCCGATCAAATGGGACACGCGGTTTCCATCAAGGCACCCGGTGGATGGGTCTCGCGTATTTCGCCGGATGGCAGCGAGTGGACCATGATCTCATCGGGCTTTCGTAACCCGGTCGATCTTGCCATCAATCTCGATGGCGAGCTTTTCACCTTTGACTCCGATCTCGAATTCGATGTCGGGAGTCCGTGGTATCGCCCCACTCGCATCTGTCATGTCACCTCGGCCAGTGATTTTGGCTGGAGAAGCGGTTCGGCCAAGTGGCGCGAATACTTCGCCGACAGCAACGGGCCGGTCCTGAATGTCGGGCCTGGTTCCCCCACCGGAATGAGCTTTGGGCATCACTCAAATTTTCCATCAGAGTATCAGGACAAGCTTTTCGTCTGCGACTGGACCTTTGGCACGATCTACGTCGTCACTCTTAAGGAAAAAGGCTCCAGCTACACCGGCACCAAGGAGGAATTTCTTCACGGCAACCCGCTCAACATCACCGCGATGCGCTTTGGTCCCGATGGTCACATGTATTTTCTGACTGGTGGCAGGAATACCGACTCCAGGCTCTATCGCATCCGGTCAAATTCCCCCTCGAACAAGCAGATCGTCGGTCGTATGGGAGATTCCCATCCTTCCCGAAACCTCCGTCATACTCTTGAAAAGTTTCACGAAAACAATGAGGGCGGAATCAAAGCCATCGACACGGCTTGGCCTCACCTTTCAAGCGAAGACCGCAGCATCCGTTATGCTGCCCGTTTGGCGATCGAGAACCAAGATCTATCGCTCTGGCAACCTCGGGTCCTGGCCGAAAACGAACCTCGTCCACTCATCTACGGAGCGATCGCCTTGGCTCGGCATGGTAAAACAGAAGTGAAAGAAGCCCTGGTTCAGAAGCTAAACAAGATCGCTTTCAACCGCCTTCCTTTGACCGACCAGCTCGCTCTTCTTCGAGCATACTCGCTCTGTTTCATTCGACTCGGAGCGCCGTCCGAGGATGAGAAATCAAAAATCATCGCCCAACTCGACGCAGCGTTCCCTGCCAAGGACGACGCGCTCAACGCCGAGCTCTGCCGGGTCCTTTCCTACCTTGATGCCCCCAAGGTCGTTTCTAAAACGATCGCCCTGATGAAATCCACCCAAACCCAGGCCCTCGCCTATGACAAAGCGATGTTGGAACGGAGCAGCTACGGACAGGACATCCTAAAGATGATGAGTGCCACTCCAAACAGCCGGAACATTCACTACACCTACTGCCTTCGTCGGGTGCAAAACGGCTGGACCCTCGATGATCGCAAATACTACTTCGGCTGGCTCAATGAGACGCTCGAAAAGCAAGGCGGTAAGAGCTTTGCGGGATACATCCGTGCGATCCGGCAAGACGCGATCGATCACCTGCCTGAAGACGTCAAAGGATCGGTCTCCTATCTCCTCGGCGTTATCGCCGCCATCGATCTCAGCAAGATCCCTACCGCGAAAGGACCTCCGGTTGCCTGGACTACCGAGACCGCCATGGCCCAGTTCAAAGAGCCCCTTCGTGGCCGTGACTTCGAGAATGGCAAGAAAATGTTCTCCGCCGGGCTCTGCATCGCCTGTCACCGCTTCTCGGGCGAAGGCGGCTACTCGGGGCCTGATCTCGGCTCGGTGGGGAGTCGATTCTCCATTCGCGACATGCTCGTCGCGATCTGCGAACCGAGTGCCTCAATTTCCGAGCAATACCAGGCCAGCGATGTGAAATTGAATGACGGTAGCACGCTCTGGGGGCGGCTCATTTACAAAAATGACAAAGAAATCGCGGTGGCGGAGAATGCGCTGAACTTCAGCGAGGTGACTAAGAAACCGATCAGCGAAGTCGACGACATCTCTCCTTCCCAGCGCTCGATGATGCTGCCCGGCATGATCAACAGCATGAACAAAGAGGAACTCAAAGACCTCATCGCCTATCTCGTTTCATCTGGAAATCCCAAGCACGAGGTGTTTCAGAAAAAGTAGTGGTAATCAAAAATCTCTTACCGAACGAGGTAGTAAAATACTGCCACCCCTGCCGTTACAACCAGACCGACCAAGGTCACAAATTCCGCTTTGATCGCTCGGCCATGTTTTCCAAACTTGAGCCAAATGCTCCATTTCCAGGACCAGAACTTTTTCTCGGAAGAGTTTCGATCTCCAAAGGTTGAAAATGGTGCCAGCGGGAGTCTCCCCAGACTGATCAGTTTTAAGAAGAGATAACCGAATCCAAAGAGAAGACCGTGAAGAACAATCTCCAACACGGCCCGGAAAAAGAATTCCCCGACGGCTTCTCCCAAAGGCATCGATTCAATATCGAAAATCCGGTCAGGAGATCAGCTCCTTGATGGGATCCGCCCCTTCAACGCCGACGAGCTTTTCGTTCAACCCGGCATGGTGGAAATGCAGTTCGTTCGGATCAAACCCGAGCTGGTGAAGGATGGTTGCGTGGAGGTGTTTCACTTCAAGTGGCTTCTCCACGGCAGCCGAACCAAGTTCATCGGTCTCACCGACACTCACGCCCCCTTTGATCCCGCCTCCGGCCATCCACATCGTGAATCCTGCGGAGTTGTGATCTCGGCCCGTGCCTTTGGCATACTCAGCGGTCGGCTGACGCCCGAACTCACCTCCCCACACCACCAGGGTCTCATCAAGAAGTCCGCGCTGCTTGAGATCCTTGAGAAGACCTGCGATCGGCTTGTCGGTGTTGCCGGCGTGCTTGTTGTGATTGTGCTCGAGATCGCCATGAGCATCCCAGTTGTCATCATTGTGGGCACCGCCGGAATAAAGCTGGATGAAAGGAACACCGCGCTCGACGAGACGACGGGCCAGGAGGCACTTCTTACCAAAATCCTCGGTCCGCTGTTGGTCGATTCCGTAGAGCTTCTTGGTCGCTTCACTTTCGGTTTCAAGATCGATCGCTTCTGGCGCGGCCGCCTGCATTTTGAAAGCCAGCTCGTAGCTATCGATCCGGGCACGCAGGTTACTGTTGCCGTGACGCTGTGAGAGGTGACCACCATTAAGCTGATTGAGCGACTGGATGATGCGATATTGCTCGTCGCGCCCCATCCCGCGGGCATGTTTGAGGTCGAGAATGGGATCTCCTTTCGAACGCAAGACGGTTCCCTGGTAGTTGGCGGGCATGAATCCGGACGACCAGTTCTTGGCGCCCGAGATCGGACCGCCGGTCTTGTCCAGCATCACGACATAGCCGGGCAAATTCTCGTTCACGCTTCCCAGGCCAAAGTTGACCCAGCTGCCCAGTGATGGCTTGCCGCTGATGAGCGAACCGGAGTTCATTTTCAACATGGCCGAGCCGTGAATGGGAGACTCCGCGGTCATCGAATGAAGGAAAGCCATGTCGTCGACACACTCGCCGAGATGAGGAAAGAGATCGGAGACCCATTTGCCGCATTGGCCATACTGCTTGAAATTCCATTTGGGCTCAACAATCCGGCCTTGGTTTTTCTTACCACCACGTCCAAAGGTCTTCACCTTCACCGTCTTGCCGTCCATTCCCTTCATTCCGGGTTTGTAGTCGAAAGTATCAATGTGGGACGGCCCCCCATACATGAAGAGGAAGATGACACTCTTGGCCTTGGGAGCGTGGTCAACTTCGCGTTTTCCCTCTTTCGCCAGAAGGCCACTGAGCGCGAGAGAGGTGAATCCTCCGCCTACCGTGGTGAGGAACTCGCGTCGTCTGGTGTTACCGCAAAAATCAGTCATCGTTTAGTCGAGGTAGAGGGTTTCGTTGAGATTGAGAATGAGAAGGCAGATCCGTGACATGAGGTCCTTGTCCTCAACTCCGTGCTTCTCTTTTAAATCTTTGGCAAGGGTCATGATCTCGTGAAGTTCGCCATCGGTGATCTCGCGACTGGTGGCGAGGCGGAAGGCCTGGCGCGTTTTCTCTTCGAGCGAACCCTGCAAGCGGGCCGCAAAGCGATCCGAGAATTCGTTCATGCGCTCGCTGTTCAGCATCGTCAGGGCCTGGGTCGGCACGGTGGTGGCAAAGCGAGAGGGACAGGAAAAGTCGCGTTCGGGAGCATCGAAGTTCGAAAGAATGGGAAGCTTGATCGAGCGCTTCACATGAATGTAGACCGCGCGGCGATTTCCGGTGTCACCTGGCGAAGGCGGCCAAACGTGATGGGGCCGCGACGAGGTTGCGAGAACGGCATCCGGCATCTTTGGTCGAACCCAGGGGCCACCCAAGTCGAACTTCATCTGCTTGGTGAGGACGAGGTAGGTGTCCCAAATTTCCTCGGCACTCAAGCGTCGCGAGTTGAACTTCCAATGGAGTCGGTTCGTGGGGTCCTTGTCGTTCAAGCCATGTGAAGACAAACGATAAGTCGAGCTAGTCACCATAAGGCGGACGAGGTGTTTGGTGTCCCAGCCTGACCGAACCAACTCGCCGGCAAGCCAATCGAGGAGAGCCTGATTACTCACTCCGGTCCCCAGTTGGC
>JASFWU010000203.1:0-5472 GCA_050049035.1 Akkermansiaceae bacterium
TTCAGCTTGCGATCCTTGGGGTCTTTTTTTGCCTGGGCCTCGATCGTCTTCAGTTGTTCTTCCAGCTTGGCCACGTTGGCCTTTGCTTCTTTTGAAGCCTCATCGTCCGCTTTCTTCTGCGCACGACGGGCGGTGTCGATCTCCTCCTTGGTCCGCTTGCGTCCGAAGTAAGTCGCGTCATTCCGGGTTGCGACCACTTTGGTGGTGGTGAGAAGCTGTTTCAAAACATCACGGTCTTCCTCGAGAACGAGCTCGATCAAGCGATCAGTGCTGGCAGTGGCATCGAACATGGCGCGATAGTGGCCGTTTCCACCGGGTGCTCCCGTCGTTCCCAAGGCCTTGGTATCCTTGCAAATGTAACCGGCGAGGTCGTGGTCGAAGTAGTCCCTGAAAAATCTCAGGAGGCGCGGCTTGCGAATAGCCGGATCATCCAGCATGCGGGTGATCTCGCGACGGACATCCTCACGGGTGCGCATCTTCCCTGAGGTGATCGCTTTACGAAGTTGCTCGTCGGGTTTGATGTAGCTGAGGGCATGGTTGACGGCGAGGCCAAGCTCCCAATCCTGAAGCATCACGCGGCCGTGCTGATCGGGTTTGCCCAGTTCAGCGAGCTCCGGGCGAAAGAGAGCATCGCGATGAAGGAAAATCGCGGAGAGCCCCATGAAGATCCCCTCGTCCCAGCCAATCTTTTTGACCGAGTCTTGGATGATCTGAAAATACTCTTCGGTTTCCTCTTTCGTCGGAGGCCGGAAGGTGACGGCTTCAAAGAGGTAATTCACGGCAGCCTTGATCTGGTCCGGGTAGGCATCGCCTTCCTTCATCAATTCGTAGACCGGAGTCAGGGGGCGTCTGATCTTGGTGCTGTAAACGAGAGCGGTGGGGAGCCCGCGGATATCGCCCTCCATTTTGTAGGTGTTCGGGTCGTCAGTGATTTGCTCCGGATTGGCGATACTGAGAGGACCGTAAGCCATGTAGCGGAGGATATCGCCGGCCTTGCCAAGAATCTGGGTGGCTTCAGCGCTGTTGACGGTGTGAAAGTGGGCGTAGTTTTCGAAACCATGTTTCCGGGAAGACGAAAGCACGGCCGGAATGCTCTTTACCGAAGTAGCGTAGGCCACCGTACCGCCCTGCCATTTGATGATGCGGTCGGTTCCAAAGTAGAGCTTGAGTTCGCCACCATGGTTGGTTGGGACCACGTCTCCCTTGGTGCGAACGCCGGGTTTGGCGGGATTGAAGGCGGGCTCGTTGTTGATTAACTCGTTGAGCCGCGTGATGTGCTCCTGGGGCGTGATGCGCCAGAGCCGGGTGGGCGATGACGGGGGAGCCAACTTGATCTCCCTCGGCAGTGGCCCAAAGAGGAGGTCGTGATCGACGTAGTTGCCTTTCTTGGGATAAAGATGGGCGGAAAATCCGCCCTTGTCTTTCATCACCCGTTGCAGCTCGGTGACGATCCAATTGGAAAACTGAAGACGCTCGACGACTTCCGGTTGATCCTTCTTCTTGGGTGGCATTTCCTTCAGAGTGACCTGGGCCCAGATTGATTTCCAAATTGCCGCGTTGGTGGCATCAACCGGTCCCAGCTTCTCGAGCGAAAGGTCGCCCTTGCTGTCGGCATCGTCGTGACAATCGATGCAGTAGTTGTCGATGAAATCGAGCGCGAAGCCGTCGTAAGTCAGCTTTGAGGGTTGCCCCGGCGTAAAGACTTCCGCGAAGGCGACCTGAGTCGCCGGCAGAAAGACCAGGGCGAGAATGGACTTGAAAAAACGCTTCATGCCAGCACTTCGCGAAGAGGACCGGAAGCGGAGTCAAACTTGGAAGCCATCTGCTCGCTCATGTTGAACCGGTCGACATCGACTCCGGAAGAGCGAAGGATCGAGGTGTAGAGCGCATTGATGGGGCGTTTTCCTTCGACCTGGGTGAAGCAACCGGTCTTGAAGGCACCACCGCCGTTACCGAGAAGCATCACGGGCCAGTTGGCTCCATTGGTGTGCTGCTTGTCGGCGTTGTTGCTGGTGTAGACGATCAGAGTGTTGTCCATCATGGTGCCGCTTCCTTCAGGAACGCTCTCAAGCTGTTCCATCAGTTTGACGAGCATGCGGCAGTTGTATTGACGGATCTTGACCCAGATCGGGTTGTTGGGCTGTTTCATGTGGCCCAGATTGTGGCCTTGCTGTTCCACGCCGAGTCCTTTCCAGGCACCGAAGATTTCACCACGTCCCGAACCGATGGTAAGCACATTGGTGATCCCGGACCTGAGAGCCGAGATGCCGATGTCGAGGAGACGATCATGCCAGTCGGTTTCAAACTCCGGACGGGCGTATTCGGCATCCACCTTGGGGGCGAACTTGCGGAGATGATCCGAAACGCCGGCAAGGCGCTCGCGAAGACCATTCATGTCACCAAAGCCTTGCACAAACTCGCCATAACGACGGGCATCGGACGTTGGCAGGGAACTGGCAGAAGCCGCCGCCATCTTTTCAATCCGCTCCATCATTCCGGACCGGGCTTCGTGTTGATTGCGAATATCGCCGGTCGAGATTCCTCCGTAGAGCATCTGGTAGAGATGATTCGGATTGGAGTGCATGAAGATCGGCTTTCCGGCTCCGCGCGCCGAAAGATTGGCCACGGTCGGCTTGCCCTTCATGTTCTCAAGCGAGTCCATCCCGATGCAAAGATGAGGAAGGAGAGTTTCTGGGAGAACCTTGCTGAGCTCGTAATCAATCGTGGCGGCGCTTGGCGGGACCCCATCGCTTCCACGATAGCCGCCGAGAGCTCCGAAAAAGGCACTGTGGGACGGACTGGTGTGAATTCCGTGAAGTCCGTTGATGATGTGAAGGCGATCCTTGTAGGGCTCGAGAGCTTTGATCGGCTCGGGCAGTTGGGCCGAGGCCAGAGAGCCATCGTTCGCGATACCGGTCGGGCGGCAGGTGGCAGGGTCAAATCCCTGGTTCTGCATGAAAAAGATCACCCGCTTGGGACCTCCACGGTAAACGGTCGACGAACCAGCTTTGGCCGCGGCATTTGCCGATGGCGAGAAGAGAGTAGATCCGAGAGCACCCCCTAATCCGGTGGTGAAGAGTTTGAGAGAATTGCGCCGGCTGATCATCGTTTCGAGTTCTTTAACAAAGATTTAATGATGAAACACTCAAAAGCACCCGAAGTCGCGGATTCATCAATGAAATCTCCTCATCCTACGGCAGGATTTCGTTCTGTCGTTCATGTTTTTACGGGACTCTCAATCGCTCTCCGATTCCCCGCGAAACTGGCTTTTCCAGTGGTCCAGGCGCTCGGCGATGCGCTTCTCCAGCCCGTTCCGCGTGGGTTCATAATAAGTCCGGCCTTCCGGAAGGTAGGCCTGCGGGGTGAAGTTGCCCTCGTAGTCGTGCGAATAGAGGTATTGCATCGCGGCTTTGTCGGCTCCTGATTCTTCTGCCAGCTTCTTGCGGAACTTGGTGCGCAAATGCTCCGGGACAGGCAGAGTCGCGCCCTTTTCGATGTCGCTCATGGCTTGGCCGAGGGCGGCGTAGGCCGAATTCGACTTCGGCGCGGTTGCGAGATGCACCGTGGCGTGGGCGAGGGGAATGCGTCCTTCCGGCATTCCAATGAAGTCGAGGGCCTGCTGGGCTCCGATCGCCACTTGCAACGCGGATGAATCGGCGAGCCCGATGTCCTCCGAGGCTGCAATCACGAGTCGACGGGCAATGAAGCGGGGATCCTCTCCAGCGTGCAGCATTTTGGCGAGCCAGTAGAGCGCGGCGTCGGGATCGGATCCGCGGATGGATTTGATGAAAGCGGAAATGGTGTCGTAGTGCTGATCGCCATCGGAGTCGTAGAGAACGGCCTTTTGCTGGATCGATTCCTCGGCAATGGCGAGATCGATCACGATGGTTTTGTTTTCCGGAGGCGTGGTCAGAACTGCCAGCTCGAGCGCGGTGAGCGCTTTGCGGGCGTCGCCGTCGGCCTTCTCCGCCAAATGACGCAAGGCCTCGGAGTCCGCCTCCACCGGCATTTTGCCAAAGCCCCGGTCTTCATCTTCGAGTGCGCGCTCAAGCAGTGACACAAGATCATCGCTTGCCACCGGCTCGAGCTGGAAAATCTGCGATCGCGAAACGAGCGGGGAGTTGACGTAAAAGTAGGGGTTGTGCGTGGTGGCCCCGATGAAGCGAACCGTTCCGCGTTCCAAATGAGGAAGAAGCGTGTCCTGTTGGGCTTTGTTAAAACGATGGATCTCGTCGATAAAAAGAATCGTTGTTTGGTTTCGCAGCGACTGGAAGGTGCGGGCGGCTTCGATCTTGGCACGAATCTCCGCCACGTTCGACTCCACTCCATTGAGTGATTCGAAGCGCGACCCGGTAGTGTTCGCGATGACCGAGGCGAGCGTCGTTTTGCCCGTGCCGGGCGGTCCGTAAAAAATGAGGGAGGTGAAGCGGTCGGCTTCAATGGCGCGGCGGAGGAGTTTGCCTTCGGCGAGAATGTGCTTCTGGCCGGCGATTTCATCTAGTCGTCTCGGCCGCATGCGAGCGGCAAGCGGTTCGTTGGAACGGGACTTCGTCTCGTCCGGGGAAGAATCCTGGGGAGCAAAGAGCGAGTCCATGTCGTGGTTCTACCGAGTGAGCCCGATGGATGCTATGGAAAACTTGGGCTGCAAAATCTGAATTGAGAGAAAGGCCATCGGGAGGTATTCAGAAGGAAATGAAACATCTCTATTTCACCGGAGTGGCCCTCTTGATTGGCGTGGCTCTTTATCTTGTGATTCAAGGCACTACCGGAGACAAGGACTCCGATGGCTCCACCGACAGCGGAGAAAAGAAAACTGCCTTGGGCTCCGGGTCCTCCGATGGAGGTGGGGATGCAAAGGGGCGCGTGGTATCCTCCCGGAAGTTAAGAGAGCGCTCGAAGCCCGTGACCACGGAATCAGGTCTTCGTTATGAAGTGCTGGAGGAAGGCACTGGAGACCGTCCGGGCCCGACGTCGAAAGTGAAGGTTCACTATGTCGGGACCCTGGCGGACGGAACCGTTTTCGACAGCAGCCGCGACCGGGGTCAGCCCGCCACCTTTCCGCTGAATCAAGTGATTAAAGGCTGGACCGAAGGTCTGCAGCTCATGAAAGAGGGCGCGGTCTATCGTTTTGAGATCCCCCCGGATTTGGCTTACGGAGAACGAGGAGCGGGACCATCCATTCCCGGAAACTCCACCCTGACTTTCGAGGTGGAGTTGATCTCGATCGAGAAGCCATGAGGCTTGCTGGGGCCAATGAAAAACCGCATGGTGATTTGGGTGCTCAGGGGTCTCAGTCGGTATCTCTTCGATTCAGGCAAGCCGGAAAGGTAGAGCAGGTGAGTCGCTACTCCAGGGCTTTGACTTTCAGATCGCGGAGCGAGAAGAGCCTGCCTTCTTTTAACGGTAAACTGCGTGCTCCGGTCAGGCGCTTCTTTCCAAACCATTCCCGTTTCGCCTCAAAGGCCCGTTCGA
>JASFWU010000204.1:0-5469 GCA_050049035.1 Akkermansiaceae bacterium
GGAATTGTGGTCGTCGTGACCTCCGGCTCTTTTCTTTTCAAAGGTCTCTATGAACGACTCCAACTGAAGAAAGACTATGAATGGGGCACGGAATTCGAGATGATTGTGGAAAGCCGCTTTGGGGTGATCACGGTCGACAAGGACAAGAAAATCTATGGTGGCGGAATGTATGATGGCACGCTCTCGGTCGATCTCGAACCCGGCTCCTGGATGGTGCGTCCTTACTTTCTTTCCGCAGTGCATGGTTCTCCAAAAACGGTATTGGAGATCGGACTTTCAGGCGGCACCTGGGCCCAAATTCTCTCGCACAATCCGGCGGTGGAAGAAATCACGGTGGTGGAAATCAACGGGGCTTACAAGAATCGCGTCATCCCTCAAGTGGAGGCAACGCGGAGCATTCTCACCGACCCAAAAATCACGATCGTGACCGACGACGGACGCCGTTGGCTTCGACGAAATCCCGACCGCAAGTTTGACGCCATCGTTCTCAACTCGACCTACCATTATCGCGAGCACGCCACCAATCTGCTCTCGAAAGAGTTCATGGAGCTCGCCCGCGATCATCTCGCCCCGGGTGGTGTCTTCTTGTTTAACGCCACCGGTTCGCAGCGGGTCGCCAAGACGGCCGCTGAAGTTTTTTCCGATGCCATCCTCGTGCTCAACAACGTCCTCGTCAGTAACGAGCAGATCAAGTTCGACAAGGACCGCTGGCGGGAAACCCTCAAGGCATACCGCTATGACGACGGCCCCCTCTTTGGTGAGGACGAGCAGGACCAGATCGAGGAGATCGTCTCGATGCTCGACACCGTTGGGGACCGCGAAGTGGAGATGTCCCGCCGTATTCTCACCAAGGAACAAATCCTCGAGGATGGCGAAGGCCAGGAAATCGTGACGGACGATAACCTGGGTCACGAGTTTTGATCCTGCTCCTCCCGACTGCGAGACAAAGCCCTGCAAGAAGCATGGTGAGGAAGACGTTTTGAAAGGTCATGACCACGCGCCTCACTTTGCTTACCCTCTGCTGTGTTTTTCAAGCTGCGACCGCCGAGCCCTTCCGCCTGCAGGTCCGCGCCAGTGAGATCGATCCCAAGGCCGGAAACTACCCGAAGATCGGCTTTGTGTTGAAGGACTCCAAGGGGAAGCCGCAGGACATGCAAAATGCCTCGGTTGATCTTTCCGTTTCACCTCGCGGGCGCCTCGCGATCTGGCTCATGGCTCCCAACCGTGGTCTCGCCGACCGCATCAACTCGTACGGCATTCACTTCATTCAGGTTCACTATGCGCGCCAGTGGTTTTCGAGATGCTGCCAGCAACGTCCGGTTGCTCCCGACTGCCGGGGCAACATGCGACTCGAAGCGGCCACTGGTGAAGATCATAGCGACGAGGCGGCGATTGCCCCGCGCGACAGCATCAAGGGGCGGGCTCTTGCTTTGGTGAAGCACCTCGTCAAGAAACACCCCAAGGGGAACTGGCAGCAATTCCTCAACAAAGATCAAAGTGATCTCATTTGGGAAAAGGTCATCCTGACCGGTGCCTCCCACGGCTCCACCACTGCTTCGAGATTTGCCAAGCATACCAAAGTGGCCCGGGTCGTCGCGCTTTGCGGCCCGCGTGATCAATATCAGGACTGGCAGGCCCTCCCTTCGGCCACACCCAAGAATCGCTTTTTCGGATTCAGCCACGTCAAGGACATGGGCTGGGAAGGATTTCACTACCAACGGTCGTGGGAACTGATGGGGCTCCATCAATTTGGACCGATGGTCAACGTCGACAAAGAAAAGCCGCCTTACCAGAACACCCGCCGCTTGATCACGGACTTCGATGTGAAAGGGAATTCAAAGCGGGCTCACAGTGCCGTCACTCCAGGCGGCAGTTCCTTGAAATCCAAATCAGGGAAACTGGTCCACGATCCGGTCTGGCGGTATCTTTACACCCACCCGGTCGACAAAGTGGGAAAGGCGGTCGCTTCCACCAACGCCGCCGCGAAAGTCGCTCCACAAAAGACGAAATAAACCGTTGCGCCGGTCGCGGGTTCGACCGAACTTCTCGCACATCATGCACGAAGAAGTCAGCCTGACCCGCGAAGTCGACGCCATCCAAATTCCGTCCGGCGACACCATCGTCCTGCCCGCCGGGACTCCCGTCGTCATCACTCAAACTCTCGGGGGCACCTACACCGTGGCCACCTCCGCCGGCCTTGCCCGGATTTCTTCGACTGATGCCGACGCACTCGGAATCGATGAGGAGGAGAAAAAGGAAAAGCAAGAGGAGGCGGACCGTCTTGCCGATGCCACTCTCGAAGAACAGGTCTGGCATCAAATGAAGCAGGTCTTTGATCCGGAGATTCCCGTCGACATCGTCAATCTCGGACTGGTCTACGATTGCATCCTCAGCGAGGTCGAGGGCGGCACAGATGTCGAAGTCAAGATGACCCTGACTGCCCCCGGTTGTGGCATGGGCCCGGTCATCGCCGCCGATGCCCAGGCACGCATCATGTCCTTGAGCGAAGTCAACGAGGCCCGCGTCGAACTGGTCTGGGATCCGCCCTGGAATCAGGACATGATTTCCGAAGAGGGAAAAATGAAGCTCGGGATGATGTGAGTTATTCGCCCTCGTTCGCTTTTTCCAGAGCCTCCTCACTCATCAGGATCATATCGAGGGCGTAACGCGTCGAATTGTCGCTCACTTTCGCGAGCAGCTCTTTGGCTTCCCGGGACAGGCGAACAAGCGTTTCGCGGTCGCGTCCTTCCGATGCTCCCCACCTTGCAAAGTCACCCAGAATGACCGCCGTGGAAAAAGCGGTGCTCACTTCGCTCTGGGAACCAGCTTCCCCGCCCAGTGAAAGCTGGCGTGGCTCGCCTTCATTCACAACGAATCTGAGGTTCCCCAGAGGACCAGGCTCGTCAGTGAGAGCAACCTCGTAGAGGAATGTTTTGGGGCCCTTCAATTGTCCGGAAACGGAAGGTGCCTCCGCCGCCTCCCCCGCTCCTCCGGCGAGCTGAACTTCCCTGACCTTGTTCGCATCAAACTCAAGGGCAGTCTCAAGCGAGAGTGACTTTCCATTCGTCGGCTCGAGGCGAACCATCAAAAGGGACGAAGTTGGATTCCAGGTGCAAGGTCCGAGTTCGGACCAAACCTTCAAGCCATCGATCTCCATTTGCGGATTTCCAGCGGCTGCACCGAGGTTGATCCAGTTGGCCACGAGAAACTGATCGCGGTCGGGCAAAAGACCATCGCTCTCAAGAGAACGCTCCACGATTGAGGCATCAGCACGACCAACCTGCAAAGGAAGCGCCACCAAGTTGTTTGGGTCAGGCCGAAACCCACCCGGCAAATCTGCGGAATCACCCGCAGGCACAGCAGCACCGCCGAAGGTGACTCCACCCGCGCTGGCAACATCGGAACCCACCGTGCCCGAAGCTTGATCGACATTAAAACGGGAAAGAACCACGAAACCGAGTGCCACGACCGCAGCCACCCCGGCAACCGCAAGGAGAGACTGGCGACGGGAACGCTTTTCATGGTCGAGCACGATGAGCTCGGAATCAGGGCGGGCGGCCGAACGGTGAATCTCGGCAATGCGATCTTCACCCAGCGAAAGTTCAGAGCCACCCAAGGTGTCTCCGAGCAATCCCGAGAGGAGCTCAATCTCCTCGAGTTCATTCTGCAGCCTTTCGTCCGACTCGACGGCCTTGGCCACCTTTGAACTCATGCTCTCATCCAGTTCGCCCAGAACATACGCCGTCAAAGCGGGATCATCAGGAGTCACTTTCATTTCTTTATACGGTTTGGGGGGTTAAATCTCGGAGAAGGTCTTTCGGAAGGAAACTCCGCAGACGTTTCAGACCGGTATGAAGAAGAAATCCGACATTTCCGGTGCTTAGCCCGGTGATCTCGCTGATTTCCTCGTAGCTCAGGCCCTGCTCGAACTTGAGCAGGATGACCTCACGCTGATTTTCGGAAAGACGGTTGAGAGCGCTGTGGACTTGCTCCACCCGCTCGGTCAGATCGGCCCGCTGTGCCGGAGTGCGGCGCTCGGAGGGTAGTCGTGAGACCTGCTCCTCCTCGAGACCAATCATGCGCTTCTCCTTTCGGATGACATCGAGGGCGCGATTTCGGCAAACGGTAAAAAGCCAGGCCTTGAGGCCATCCTTCACTTTCTCAACATCCTGTTGGTAAAGGCGAATAAAGGTATCCTGCACCACATCCTTGGCCCGTTCGATGTCATGCAAAAATGTCGTCGCGTAGCCCAGAAGAGGCGATTCGTATTCAAGCAGAGCCTGCTTTACGAAGTCCTCCCGCGTGCCTGCAAAGTGTTCCTTAGCCTCTGCCATTGCGACCATTTCGTAGGGTGAAAACGCTCCTCATCGCAAAACCTTAGACTCTTTTCACTCCTTTCGAAAGGCCGGTCGATCGAAAGAGATAGGCCGGAAACTGACATTTTTTGAAGAAACAACTTATTTTATTAACAAATCTTAAAAATAAAGTTGACCGTCATTTCTTTTTTAGTCTAGCTTCCGGTCCGTTATGAAAACCTTCGCACTCACCGCAACTCTTGCCCTCTCTCTGGTGACTGGCGCTACCGGAAAAACCCGCTCCGAGCTCCTCTCGCAGATTTCCCTGAAGGAGAAGCAGCTCGCAGAAATTCAAAAAGAAATCCTCGATCTTCGCAAAGGACTCACCAGCGCCCCGGCCGCAACCCAATCCACCGGTGGTTCATACACGGTGAAGGCATCCGACACCATCTACTCCATTGCCCGCGCCCACAAGGTGACAGCCAAGGCACTCATGGAGCGGAATCAGATCACCGACCCGACCAAGCTTGCCGAGGGACGGGTCATCATGATTCCCGGAGGAGACATCCTGCCTCCCGCCAGCGGAGCAAAGGTTCCCGCTCTCACCACGACCGCCAAAACTGATTACGTCGTAGAAACCGGCGATACCTTCTACTCCATTGCCCGCCGTCATGGCATGAGCCTGGCCGATCTCAAGGCCTTGAACCCGAACGTCAAGGCTCACTTGATCGCTCCCGGTCAAAAGATCAGCGTGACCGGTAAGGCCGGCCCCCGGGTCGCAAAAGCCCCGGCTCCCGCTCCAGTCAAAAAGACAACGACCAAGACTTCCACCCGGATTGCGACCGTGAACAAGCCGGTTTCGACCGTGGCAGCACCACCAAAAAAGCCGGTGTCGAAACCAGCTCCCGTTGCCAAAAACGTGCCCGTTCCCCCGACCGCCCCCTCTCCCCCCAAGCCACCGGTCATGAAGGAAGTGGCTCCAAAAGACGCCTTCACCTCGATTTTTCTCACCAAGGAAACCACTTTTGACGCCTTTGCTCAGAAGCATGGAACGACCACCCAGACTCTCAACGAGCTCAATGGCTGGAACCTTCCCGGAGCAACCGTCTTGGCCCGTGGTTCTGAAATCCAGATTCCAAACTAAGAACCCTCCCTCTTTTTTTAGACCAATTGC
>JASFWU010000232.1:0-4870 GCA_050049035.1 Akkermansiaceae bacterium
ATGAGGCTATGAACGAGGTCCCCGAGTTCAAAGGAAACGTGAAGGCCTTCGCTACTCATGAGCTCGTCGACAAGCGGGCCGAGGAGCTCTTTCCGAACTGGAGTACGGAGAAGGATTGGAAAGTCTTTGGAAGAGACCGGCCCTACTCGACCAAGGACAGGAAATTTCACATTGAGTTGCGGCCCTTCGACACCAGTTCGGTCCACGGTAGGCAGTTGGCGGTTCTGGGTGTCGTAATCCGATCTGGCTTGCTCGACTGGATCGCGGACTACCCGCAACTCGATCATCGGGAAGATCCCAACCGAGGTTTCGACCTCGAGGTTTACATCGTCTCGGCCTTGTTCAGAAACTGCTCGGGCGGCAACTACCTCGACGATCTTCTTCGGCGGCAACAAAGGAGTCCGCGTCGACGACTTCATCGTTCAATTCAGGTCCCAGCTTGGTGGAACGGCAGTGGTCGGGGCCATGAGCGGCGCAGCCGACAAGCGCTGCGCTCCGGAGACCGAGTAGTCCGGTGCGGTGGACATCGCGGCTTATCACTTGTCCCAAGCGACCTCTCGGAGATTGCAGAAGGTTTCGCGCTTCTGGCAGATGAGGGTCGGTCATCCTGTCAGGAAAGTTATGCCGAGTGCTTGGGACCTGGAGAGAAAAAGCGGCGCAGGCTGTGATGACCCGCGCCGACTTGAGGAATGACAGAGTTTATCGAGTCCTGCCGATTATTGGCGGCCTTTACCGTGCCCGTTCCCTCTGCCCTGACCTTTACCGCTTTGGCCTTCTGTTCGCCCTGACACTTTTCGCAGGCTTTTGCCTTGGCATCAGTCTTCTGGTTGCCTTGGCATTTTGCGCAAGCTTTCCCTTGACCATTGTCCTTGGCCTTCTTGCCACCCTGGCACTTCTCGCAGCGTTGTTTTTCCTCTCCGGCTTTGGCCTTCTGTTCGCCCTGACACTTGTCGCAAGCTTCTACCTTGGCATCAGTCTTCTGGTTTCCCTGGCATTTTGCGCAAGCTTTCCCTTGAACTTTGTTTTTGGCATTCTTGCCGATTTTGCACTTTTCGCAGGCTTTTGCTTTGGTTTCGGTTTTTTGATTGCCCTGGCATTTTTCGCAAGATTTACCCGCGGGTTTGGCGGATGCTTTGTCAGGGCCGCCAGTGGTTTTTGTTCAGCTTGGGTGTTGGCTCCGGCCAGTCCGAAGGCCGCGAAGCAGAGAGTCATTATTAGTGTTTTCATCGTTATCTTTGGTTGGTTCATGGTTGAAGGTGCCTTGAAGGGCACTCCCCAAGGTATCCATCGAAGATGACGAAAAGATGATGTCTGAGAAAAAAGTGCGCATTTTCAGGGCTGCCCCACGTGAAGGGTCAGCAGCTGGTTGTCATCGAGAGTCGCCTGAAGACGGAGTCCCAGCGCATCGGCGCAGGCCTTGGCAAGTGAAAGTCCCAGTCCGCAGTGAACACTCTCGCCACGGGCTTCGTCCGCTCTCCAGAAACGATTAAACATGTGATGAACGTCATCCTGCTGAAGTCCACTCGCCCGATTTGAAATCGTTAACTCTCCCGTGTTTTGCGATGAGACGATGATCTCGCTGCCTGCATCGGCATACTCCGCGGCATTGCCGAGAAGATTCCCCACCAGGTGGCTCCACCAGGCACGATCACCATTGATGGTGGTATCATTTGAAACTTCCGAGCGAAGAGTGACCCTGCGGGCCTCGGCCACCGCGGCATGGTCGGACCACAGTTCGTCGACGAGAGGAGCCAGCAAAGAGGGGACGCTGTTTTCGTCCGGAGCTTCACGTTCGAGGCGGGCGAGTTGAAGCATCGATTGCACCACTCCTTCCATTCTTTCCACCGACGCGAGGACATCGTGCCAGACTTTAGGTTCGACATCACCGGGCCACTTCAAGGCTGATTCGGCAATCGTCTTGGCTTCCGCGATCGGGGGTGCGCATTTCGTGAGCAAGGCTAGCGCTGAATCTCCGTTCCCGGGAGAAACCTGCTTCGAGACGATCCATCAGTTGGTTCAGGTGAATGGTGAAGGGGAGAAGTTCGCACGGGAGCCCCGTGGTGGTGAATCGTCCATCCAGAGAAACTTCATCGATGTTGTCGATTTCATCTGCAATCACACGAAGCGGCGAAAGCCCATTGCGAACCACGAAGTGGATCCAAAACCAAGCCGCCCCTCCGAGGACGACACCCGATCCGAGGATGGCGAGCATCATCCGATGCATCTTCGTGTGGAACTGATCCAGCGGGCGGGCGACGGTGACGTCCATTCCTCCGTTGAATCCACCCATGCCCCGGCCGCGTCCCGGTCCTCCGGGGCCACCCCGACCGCCCGGTCCATGGCCAACCCCGAACTGATGCCCCACGCTCATGACCTTTTCGCCATTGGAGAGGGTGACAATTTGAGCCCGTCCCTCGTGAGAACGCGGAAGGTCGACCTTCAGATTGTCGGAGCGACTTAATTCCTCCCCATCGGTCCGCCACGCCTTCCACAGGATCTCCGGGCCAAGAACCTCTGAACTGTTGGCCTCTCTCCAACCGGGTCCTCGGCCCAGACCGGCGGCAGACCGCACTTGTCGGCACATGGTCTGCAGTTCCGCTTCCATCCCTGCGACCAAGCCGGCGCTATAGGAGAAATACACTGCTGCTCCGGCTCCAAGCCAAAGGATGCCAAGGCTCGCGACGAACCAGCCGGTGAGACGCTTTTGGATCGACTTCATGATGGCGCTTCCTCGAGGACATATCCTTGACCCCGCCTGGTATGAATCAGAGGTTCTCCACTCCCGGCGGTAGCCAGCTTGCGCCTCAATTGATAGACCGAGGCATCGACCACGTTGCTCATGGGGGGTGCCAAATCGTCGTAAAGGTGCTTCTCGAGTTCGGTGCGACTCATGACTTTCCCCGGTTGCAGGGAGAGAACTTGAAGCAAGTGGTATTCGCGGGCAGTCAGGTCGAGACGGTCGCCGCCTCGCGTGGCCGTCCTTCGGTCGGTGTCCACAATCAGGTCGGCGATTGCGATCGTTGTTCCGGGATGGTCATAGTGACGCCGGCACATCGCATCGACCCGGGCCAGGAGTTCCTCGAGAGCAAAGGGCTTGCCGAGGTAGTCGTCTGCTCCGCTCCGCAGTCCGGCGACCCGGTCTTCCACGGTGTTGCGTGCGGTCAGGAGAAGAACCGGGGTCCGGTTTCCTTCTTCACGGAGTTTGGTGAGAACCGAAATGCCGTTCAAACCGGGCAACATCAGATCAAGAATGACTCCGTCGTACGAATATTCCCGTACTCTCCATAATGCGTCTTCGCCATTCCCGGACTCATCGACCACGTAGCCACTCCGCCGGAGGGCCTTGGCCACTGCCACGCGCAACCGTTCTGAATCTTCGACGACGAGGACACGCATAATCTGCCGGGCTCTTTCAGCCGTCATCTGGCAGAGCAAGTGGATTTCCGGGAGTCCGTCATCTTCCCATCATCTTCGCGTGATAGCTTGACTTTAACCAAACGAATTCTTTCGCCGCCATGAAACTCAATCCAATTCCAACAATTTGTGGGCTCACTCTTTTTCTGTCCTTGGTCACTTCCGGAGCGGAACCCGGTGTCCTGGATCTCACCAGTCTTGCGAACTACGCGAGCCAGCCCGTGCCATCATATGTCACGCATGATAATACGCCGCCGGAAAATCCCATCACGGATGCCGGTGCCACTCTCGGCCGGGTGCTTTTCTATGACGTGCGTTTATCCCGAAACAACACGATCAGTTGTTCGTCGTGTCACGATCAATCACACGCTTTCAGCGACGCCAATCTTGCGAGCGGCGGGGTTGCCGGTACCACGGGACGGCACTCGATGCGCCTGATTAACACCCGTTTTGCCCGCGAAAAACGCTTCTTCTGGGATGAGCGTGCGCCGACCCTTGAACATCAGACAACGCAACCGATCCAGGATCATGTCGAGATGGGTTTCAGTGGCACGGGAGGAGATCCGGATTTCGCGACGCTCATCGGAAAGCTGTCCGCCATTCCTGAATACCGGGTTCTCTTTTCCATGGTCTTTGGTGATGCTTCCATCACCGAAGCGCGGATTCAAAAATCAATCGCGCAGTTTGTTCGAAGTATCCAGTCGTTCGACTCCAAGTATGACGCAGGACGTGCGAATGCTCCCGATGATCTTTCGAACTTTGAGAACTTCACTGCGCAGGAGAACGCCGGGAAACTTCAATTCATGCGTTCCCCAGCGCAGGGAGGAGCCGGTTGCGCGGCCTGTCATGTTCCGCCCACCTTCGAGATCGACCCCGCCAGCGGAAACAATGGTGTGATTGGCCGAATTGGCGGTGGTCAGGATCTCACCAACACCCGGGCCCCGAGTCTCCGTGATTTGCTCGGACCTGGCGGGCCAAACGGCCCCTTCATGCACGATGGTTCGATGACGGGACTGGGGCAAATCACCAACCATTACCGCAGAGCAATCCCGGATAATCCGAATCTCGATCCTCGTTTGCGCCGACCAGCTCTGCCATTTCGAAACAACGAACTGGCCCCGCTTCGGGCATTCCTGCATACCCTGACCGGGACTTCGGTTTACAATGACCCGAAGTGGTCAAGTCCCTTCGATGAGAGTGGTCAGCTTAGAGTGATTGTTCTTCCCTTCAACGCGATTCGAATTGAGAGGAACAGCGAGACACCCGCGGCGCCTCTGGTGCTTCGTGGTCAGCTCGCTCCAAACCTGGACTATCGCATCGAGGCTTCCGCTTTGTATGGCGATCGTGAACTTTGGGAGACGCTTGCCACCGTGCGCTCCGATGCCAATGGGCTTGTCGAGTATGCTTTGACTTCCGGTGTCGGGAAAATGTTCTACCGCTTCGTTTATGAGGTGCC
>JASFWU010000205.1:0-5442 GCA_050049035.1 Akkermansiaceae bacterium
CTTTTTCTCATCAAAGGACACCAATTCGCCGGGCCAGGTGTGGTTCAGTTGGTTTGGAATGACAGCTGCCATCCCAGTCGTGGCGATCGAAAAAATGGCCATCAATCCGCAGGAAAGACACGACGGAATCAAGGGAACGAAACTCATCTCGCTACCCTACGTCGAGGCAACTGCGGATCAGACAAAAACCAATGAAAAATCCGACCGTTCAAACCCTCACGCAAAGCGCTCCCGCACAAGGAGAGACAACTTCTGGAGCTTGCTCAGCCGGTAACGTTGGTCAAAGACGCGGAAATTGTCTTCCCGCATCTTCTTGAGCAGGGTGTGGTAAATGCGGTGCATCACCCGGGGCGCCAGCAGGCTGTGGTAATCCTCCTTCGGCAGGAGTTCCGATGCCTTTTGGTAAAGCTCTTCCGCCCGGTCCGCCTGGTAGGCCATGTAGGCCAGGAAGCGCCCGTCGTAGACCCGCCCGATGAGATCGCGTTCGCTGTATTGAAAGCGATGGAAGTCATGGAGCGGCACATAAATTCTTGCACCATTGGAAAGGTCCTCGTTGATATCACGAAGAATGTTGGTGAGCTGAAGAGCGTGTCCCAAAGTCACCGCGTAGTCGTGGGCTCGCTTTGGGTCGGCTCCAAAAAGGGGAAGGCAAACCAGGCCAACCGAAGAAGCGACGCGGTAGGTGTATTCCTTCAGGTCATCCCAGGTTCCAAAGCGCTGGGGTCGCAAGTCCATCTGACAGCCCTCGATGACATTGGTGAAGTATTCCGAGGGGATCTCGTATCGATCTCGTACTTCGAGAACTCCGCGTTGGAGCTCGACCAAACCCAGACTGGGATCCGGTGTCCCGGTTTCAAAGATCTTCTTCCAGCCCGCGAGTCCGGTTTCCTTCTCGGCCAGCGGGAGATCGGGCTCGTCGGCCAAATCATCAATGACCCGGCAAAAGGCGTAAAAGGTCACGAGGTGCTCGCGACGGTCCGCCGGAACACATTTGAGGGCAAAAGCGAGATTCGATTTCGCCTTCCGCGTGATCTCGGCAGCAGTCGCTTCGACGGGCATCAGGAAGGTTATTCGATGATGCCCCAGTGACCGCTGGTAAAGGGCCAAAGGGAAAAGAGAGCCGGCCCGACCAGATTGTATTGCTTCACACTACCCCAGTAGCGGGAGTCCGAGCTGTCACGCGAGTTATCCCCCAGGGCATAAAATTCGCGGTAGTTGTTTCCTTCCTTGGGGTTGTCCTCGAGCGTCACGGTGTGGGATGGATTGCTGAAGTTTCCGTTATTGTAGTATCCCCGGTAGGGTTCGCCTTTGGAGTCTTTCCCCATCGCCATCACCCGTTTCAGAGTCTCTTCCTTGGCGAGCGAACCATTGATGTAGAGGTTGGGCGCTTCGATCTGGAGCGTGTCCCCGGGCAGGCCCGCAAGGCGTTTGATGTAGTGGCTGCCTGAGTTCTGGTCCGACATTCGCTGGGGAGAGTTCTTTTTCCGCATCAAGTCCCGTGTATCGAAGACGAAGGACTCTCCTCTTTTTGGTTGCCGGAAATGGTAGGAGATCTTGTCGACTAAAACGAGGTCTCCCGAAGTGAGGTAGCCCTGGAAAATGGGATCCCCTTTTTTGAAGTGAGGCCCGGGCTTCAGAACCGTTTTGTTCCCCTGCTGGACGAACTTGTCTTTGATGGTTTCGATTCCAAAGACCTCGTTCTCCGGACACCCGATCACAATCGAGCTCCCGTCATCAAAGTGAACCTTGGTCCGTGAGAACAAAAAGAAGGTGGCATCTTCAAAGCGTTTGATGGTGAGATCCTTCTCCGCAACGAGATTCTCGTAGGTCTTTCCTTGGATCAAAAAATCAAAGGCACGCTGACCGAACCAAGGCTTCTCCCAACCTTCCTCACCATGTTTACTCGTCGCGACGATCCCGTTGAGCGAAGGCTGCATCGATCCGGTGGGAATGCGGAAAGGCTGGAGGAAGTAAGCCCGAATCCCGAGCGCGACCACAATGGCGACCCAGAACACCTCGATGTTTTCCTGAAGCCAATCAGGCTGCTTGTAATGAGCGAGTGACTTCTCACAGGTATTGCGGACCTGCTTCGAGGTCTCCTTCACCGCTTCGAGATCCTTGGCCTTGATGGCGGCCTTCAAGTCGGCACGGCGCGACTCAATCTCATCGATGCGGTCCTCTTTGAGGAGGTCCCGTTTGTAGTGGAGAAACTTCTTCGACCCCTTCAACAGGTGAAGGGCGTCTTTTTTCCAGCGAGGCTTGAACACGGGGGGACGTTGGCCGGACCCTTGGCATTGTTCAAGCGGGAATCCCGTGAGGACGATTTGCCCTTTCGCTTTGGCCTGAAAAACCTTAACTCCCGCGCATGAGAATTTTGACGGGGCTCCAACCGAGCGGAAAACTTCATGTAGGGAACTACTTCGGCGCGATCAAGCCAGCCATCGATGCCCAGGGCGAAGGCGACGGGTATTACTTCATTGCTGATTATCATGCCATGACAACCACCCATGATCCTGCCGAGCTGCGGGAAAACGTGCGCGGCGTGGCCATCGACTTTCTGGCCTGCGGGTTCGATCCCTCGAAGGGCGTCTTTTTCAAACAGAGCGCGGTCCCCGAAGTCAACGAACTGGCCTGGGTTCTCTCCACGGTCTGCCCGATGGGTCTGCTTGAACGTTGCCACTCCTACAAGGACAAGATCGCCAAGGGGATCTCGGCCAACCATGCCCTCTTCGCCTATCCCGCGCTCATGGCTGCCGACATCCTGCTTTACGAATCCAACGTCGTGCCCGTAGGTGAGGATCAAAAGCAACACCTCGAAGTGACCCGCGATCTCGTCGGGAAAATCAACGACCTCTATGGCGAGGACACCCTCGTGATGCCGACCGCCCGCATTCGGAGCGACGTCGCCAAGGTGCCCGGACTCGATGGGGAAAAGATGAGCAAGAGCTACAACAACACCCTCCCGATCTTTGGAGACGAAAAGCCGCTCAAAAAACTCATCATGCGGATCAAGACCGACTCCGCTGCCGTGGAAGATCCCAAGCCTACCGAGAACTCCGTCATTCTGGCCCTCTACCAACTCTTCGCCAGCGAGAGCGACTACCAGCAAATGATCGCCGACTACGAGAACGGCGGCTGCGGATACGGTGACTTCAAGAAGCGTCTCGCCGAAGCCTATTGGGATTATTTTGCGCCCATGCGCGCGCGTCGTGAAGAGCTGGTGGCCAACCCGGACGAGGTCGATGCCGTCCTCAATGCCGGTGCGGAAAAGGCCCGCGAGGAAGCGACCAAGGTGCTCGACCGCGTTCGCAAGGCCGTCGGTTTGGTTTGAGCCTTACTTCTCTTCGAGACGCGGAAAGACGAGGGCTTTCGCGATCACCACGAAGACGAGATAGACTCCGAGAAAGATCCACGGCTGCCCTTCCATCACCCAGGTAAGAGCTTCGTCGTCGTTCATACCCTCGTTCCGCTTTGCCAGCGAAACCGAACCGGCAAAGAGGAGGCTGGCGAGACCATAGCTGATGTTAAAAAGCAGGCCCTTCACGCTCAGCACGGTGGCGCGCTGGCTTGAAGCGGTCAGCTTGTTGAGGTAGCGGCTCATGAGAAAACCGAGATGCGACATCCCGGCCATCAAGGCGACCCCCGGTATCAATCCCCAGTAGTCCCAGGTCTGCCCGAGGAGGTAGAGGCAGGCAAATGACCACACCGCGGTGAGAACGAAGTTGGCCAGCGGCGAGTATGCCCGGACCAGGCATCTCGACAGCCGCGGTGTGTAGACCCCAAGAAAGGCCGCCCCGGCTGCAATGAACCCGAAGGTGAAGGTGGGCACCTTGATGAGACGGTAATACTCGCTGTTGATGGTGGCGAAATTCCGCACCACGCCATCAATGAGGAGGCCCGCAACGACGATCAAAATGGCGGCCTTGGTCGTGAAAACCCACTTGGCGGCCTTCCAGGTTTGCGCAAAGACCTCGGCAAAACCGGCCGGGCTTTTCTCCTCCTTCACTTCCTGGAATCGCAGCGAAATGAAAAATGCCGCAACCGCTTGCACGAGGCAGAAAATGATCGGGAGGCGATGAGCGAAGTCCTCATTCAATCCGATCGCTCCGGCATCGTAGACCAAAGCGCCCACCATCATCGCGACGACCATGGCGCCCGAGCGCAGCTTCATCGTGGTCTCGAGGACCTCGTCCCATTCCTCGGGATTTTCCAGACTGTCGTATGCCAGTGCTTCATCCGCTCCACTCGCTGCCGCTTCCGCCAAGCCGCTCAGGATCCGGTTCAGGGCGCAAAAGCCAAACAACCAGAGGCCGGCATCCTTGGGTGCCACCACCAGCACCAACATTTCCACCACCATCAGGGCTGCTGAAACGATGAGGAGCTTTCGGCGTCCCACCAGATCAGCGAGGGCACCTGAAGGAACCTCGGCGAGGAAAATGGTCACCGCCCAAATGGCATTCAGGGTGACGAACTGGGAGAGGGTGAGACCCAGATCAAGGAAGAGGATCGCCAGAATGGGATAATAAAACCGTGCATTAAAGGCCGTGGTAAACCAGGCATACCAGCGGACGTTGTTTTGCGCGAATGGCCCGGTGGCCTTGAGGAGTGACGACACGCCCAAGTGTTAGAAGCGGATCGCAGGATTGCAAACGCCGATGAAGCATGTGAGTTTCCAGTGAGCCCATGAGTTCCTGTTGCAGTTCAGAACCCTCTCCTCCACCGCGACGGCCCATCAGCGCCTACACTCCCCTCTTTGTCATCGTGGGCTTCACCGCTCTCGCGGCACTGGCGAAACAAAACACGCTTGCGTCGTGGTCCTGGATGGACTGGATGCACGACTTCATGGGCTTCTTTCTGGTGGTCTTCGCGATGGTGAAATTCTTCAACCTCAAGGCCTTCGCGACTGGCTTCGCCAAGTATGATCTTCTCGCCGCCCGCTCACGCTTCTACGGATTGCTTTATCCTTTTCTCGAGCTGGGCCTTGGCCTCGCCTACCTCGCCCAATGGCAGCTCAAGGCAGTCTACCTTGTCACGATTGCCCTTCTCGGTTTCGGAACAATCGGGGTCATCAACACGATGCTCAAAGGAAAACAAGTCAACTGCGCCTGCATGGGCGGGATCCTCGAGGTCCCGGTCTCCACCGTCACCCTGACCGAAAACCTGAGCATGACGGCCATGGCGCTGGTGATGTTGCTTTCTTGAGGGGAGCGAAGGCGTCCCGCCTTCGACCATTTTTAAACGAAGGCGGTACGCCTTCGCTTCCCTTCCTTTTGTTACTTCGCTTTCTGAACTTCCACGCCCTCGTTGTCTCCTCGACGTTTCTTGTCCCAGGCTCCGAAGTTCGCGTCCTGCACGGCCTTGTTCTGCACATCGATGTTTTTGAGGTAATCGGAATTCTTCAGCTGCAGCTTCCCTTTGGCCGGAACGATCTTCTTTTGACCT
>JASFWU010000206.1:0-5440 GCA_050049035.1 Akkermansiaceae bacterium
TCCAGATGCCTGACTTTGCGTGGGTATCTTCCCTTGCTCTGAATCGAAGAAGATTGGCAGTGAGGGCAGCACTTGGGTTCAAATTCGGGCTTCAGCTCGACATGAAGATGAAGCTGATTATCTTGGGAAGCCTGAAGGATTTGGTAACCCTTCAGACCTATTTTTAGGTTAAGGAACATCGGGGACATGATGGCGTTTTCGCCTCATGTCCCCAATCTTTGACGAAGAGCCCCTAGTTCTCGATCACCACGAAGAACAACTGATCGGGAAGGGGAGTAGCAGGGAGCTCGATTCCGGAAAGGGTGTAGGTGGTTGCCGTGCCCTGGGTGATGACATTGTCGGTCGACTCAAGCCAGCTTGAAAGCGGGGCGGCGAGATCGGTGGTGTAAAAGATTGAATAAGTGGTGCCATCCGCGGGATTGGAGTTCCAGGTGAGTTGCACTTCATCGTTGGTCTTCAATATCTGGGTGACGAGAAGAGGCGGGGGAGTGATCTGCGGTGGAGCCACCGCAAGCTCGGCGACGGCGGCGGCATCGAGCGATTCGTCATAGAAACGAAGATCATCCAGTTTGCCATCGAGCCCAAGGAATCCGTTGTTGTTGATGCCTCCGATTGAGAGCTGGCGATCCGGACTGATCGTTCCAGTCAGGATGGCAATGGAACTGGTGATTGCCAGAACGCCATCGCGATAGACTTTGGCTTCAGAGGCGGTGCGGTCGACGGTAACGGCGAAGTGGTGCCAGTTTTCGGTGTCGGTGAGCTCGTTCGGATCGACGATCAGGACGAACTGTCCGTTGCTGGCATCAAGGCGGCAGCCGAATTTGTTCAAGTCGGCCCCAGCCCGGAAATTGATCTGATATCCTTGACCAGTTCCATTCAAAGCATCCAGCACTCCGTCGGCGTTATCAGTGTCGGCGAGCTGATCCCGTTTGACCCAAAACGTGATACTGAAATCTCCTTCGCCGGGATCAAAGGCCTCTCCATTGATGGTCTCGGCAAATTCGTCGGAACTCCCTCCGAAAACAGCAGCCTTCCCGCTGATTCCGGTGTCAAAGGTGACGTTTGCACCAGGTGTGCCGTCGGCCGTCCCGACCGAGTCCTCTCCATTGTCTTCAAATTGGTATTGCGCCACTAGGTCGGCCCGGGTGGCAGGGAGCGAGAGAAAAAGAAGGGTGGAGAGGCGGGTGCAGAGGTTTTTCATCTTCTGAGGAGTGGATCTTTTTTCCTTGCGGATCAGCAGGGTTGTGATGGTTTTCCACACAAAGAAAAGAGTTAATCTACCTCCGAACAAAAAATCTTCTCATGACCCCCATTACCAAGTTCGTATCACTCGCAGCAGTCGCTTCTCTGGCCAATTCCGCTTATTCGGCTGTTCTCGTACAACACTACCTTTTTGAAGGGGATGGAAGCGATTCTGCCGGAAGCAGTGATGGGACGGTCGGAAGCGGAGTTTCCTTCGGGACCGGCATTCAGGGACAGGCCATGGTCGTCGGGGTCTCCGGAGCGGCTCCGGTTAATGTCATCGACGCCCCGGCATTTGACCCGGGAACAGGAGATTTCAGCATCGCCTTTTGGGTGCGGCGTGATCAAAACGACACCGTCAACGCCGACGGGATCTTCGATGCACTCGCAGGGACCGGAGTGGGGTATCAGGCTAATTTCAGGGCAGGGGCCGACCTTGACCAGATGGGCTTCCGGATTGATGGATCCGACGGCAACTTTTCTCTCATCGTCGATCCGAACGCGACTTCCGATACCGACTGGCATCACTTCGCCCTGACGATTGACCGCACTGCCAACGAAGGGATTCTCTATCGCGATGGAGTCGAAGCGATCAGCGCTCCGCTGGCGTTTGGTGGTTCGGTGACTCCCACCCAGAATCTTCAGATTGGAGGAATCAACAACAGTGCAATTCTCGGTCTTGACGGCAGTCTTGATGATTTGCGGTTCTACACCGGCGTGCTGACGCCTTCAGAAGTTCAGGCGCTTGTGGTTCCCGAGCCCGGCACTTCTGTCTTCCTGGGACTTCTGGGTATCGCTGCTGGATTGCGTCGCCGTCGCTAGCTGAAGAGGATTCGCCTCCTTGAATTCTCCCGGGGAAGTTTTTTCCCGGTCCCCACTTGTTTTTGCAGGGGGTTTGTTGCGGAAGCAATTGATGGTCAGATTTATTTTGGTCCGGTAGGACCTGTTCACGGTGAGGCCGGCCGGATCTCTGTCGGGATGTCGATCCGCCCGAAGCTATGGGATTGATGGCGGTCAATCGGGCAAATCGCAATTCATCGCTATCAATGGACAAGTGAGCGCGGGTAGGGGCGTGTTCGCTGGAATAAAAACTGTGCTCCCGAGGCGAACAACTGATGAGTTTGTTTTCCAGGCCTCAATTTATCGCTCCAGAGCTTCACCAGTTAGAAAATGTCAGGCTTTTGCCTGCACCCTGAGTGCCCTTTTGGTCATCGGGCAAGGAAATGCGCAGGATGCCCTCGAAACCCTCGACACCATGAGTGTTATCGGAACTCCTGAACAGGTGTTCGCGCTTCCCGGGTCGGGGTTCGTGGCCAACGCCGAGGATTTCCGCAGTCAAGGCTACACCAATGTGAATCGAATCTTCGCGCGCATTCCCGGCGTCTACACTCGCGAGGAAGATGGTTTCGGAAACTTCCCCAACATCTCCATTCGGGGCGGCGATGGCACCCGCGCCGAAAAAGTCACCATTATGGAGGACGGCATCCTGGCCGCACCGGCTCCTTACTCTGCACCGGCCGCCTATTACAGTCCGCATGCCGCCCGCATATCATCCATCGAGGTTTTGAAAGGATCGAGCCAACTGGAGTATGGACCGCAAACCACCGGTGGTGTCATCAACTACCTTTCCACTTTGGTCCCCGAGGAAGAGACTTTTTACACCCGGAACACCTACGGCTCGAACAGCGAGTTCTTTTCCCACACCTACTGGGGAAACACCGTCGAGACTGAGGCCGGACGGGTTGGTTATTTGTTCGAGCTTTTCTATCAGTCCAACGAAGGCTTTCGGAGAATCGACAGCGGGACCGCTTATCCCGGGTCCGACCAAACCGGCTTTTCGGTGGTCGAGCCAATGGTAAAAGTCTTCTTTGAACCAAACACCGCGCTCAAGCAAAGATTTGAGTTCAAGTATGGTTACACCGATCTCGATGCTGATGAAACCTACACCGGCCTTGCGCAGGGGATTGGCGGCACTCCCAATGATCTCCGGTTGAATCCTGACCGTCGCTATGCCGGCACCCGTTTCGATAACATCCAGACCCAACAGCATCGCACTTACTTCAAGCACATCGCGGATTTCAACGAGAACTTCCGGATCGAATCGGCAGTTTACTACAATCAATTTGAACGGAACTGGTTCAAGCTGGACGGGCTTTTCGACGCCGGTGGAGATGCCATCAGCGTGCGTAGTGCTCTCACTAATCTCACCGACTTCGGGATCCTGACTGGCACCGCCGCCGGAAGCCTTCGGGTCCGGAACAATGCCCGTGAATATGAAAGCTACGGAGCGCAAGTCCGGGGACAGTATCGTTTCGAGACCGGATCGGTGGACCACACTCTTTCCTTTGGTCTGCGCTATCACGAGGACTACATCGAGCGGGATCAGTTCTGGCAAATCTACGACCAGGGAGCGACGGGCGCGATCGTGGGAGAGCGTTACCAGCTCGACAACGTCCGCCGTCAGGAAAGCGAAGCCTTCTCGCTGTGGATCAAAGATGAAATCAAGACGGGCAAGTTGACTGTGACCCCCGGAGTTCGCTTCGAGTTTATCGATTACTTCCAGCGGGATTATGCCGAGGACCGGACGATTGTCGGGGACCGGGCTTCATTGGCTGCTTTGCGGGCGGCCGCCACGAGCACCACTTCCGCGACCGATCTGCAGGAGGTGATTCCCGGGATTTCCTTCAACTACGAGCTGTCAGAGAATCAGGTGATCTTTGGTGGCATTCATAAGGGGATTTCCGTTCCCGGACCGCGCTCGGCAATCGCGGGAACCGATATCGAGGAGAGTATCGGTTATGAACTGGGAACCCGCTATCGTTGCGGCGAGCTGCAGACTGAATTGGTAGGTTTTTTCACGGATTTCCAAAACATCCTGAATACCAATGCAGGCACCGGAGTCGGCGATTCCGCCGTGAATGGTGGAGAAGCTGAGGTCTTCGGGATTGAGGCATTGGTTTCCTACGATCCGTTTGCAAAGGGCCGAACCCGATTGCCGATGTATTTCTCAGCCACCTGGACCAGCGCTGAGTTCAACAACACCATCAACGCCGGTGGCGCGGACAGCATCTACACCGGCGCAGTTCCCGGGAATGAGATTCCCTACATTCCCGAGTTCAAGCTTGCTGCGGGAATCGGACTCGAGACCGAGAAGTTTGGCGTCAGTCTGGATGCCACCTACGTCTCCGAGACATTCGGAACCGGAGCCAATGTGGCCTTTTCCGCGACCAATCCTCGCCAGGGGATTGTCGATGATCTCTTCCTCATGGATCTCTCGGGACGTTACTACCTGAACGAAAATGTGACTTTATTGGGAGGGGTTCAGAACATCTTTGACACCCAGCGGGTGGTTTCCCGTGTTCCCCGAGGACCCCGGAACAACCAGGGACGGACCTTTTACGTCGGTTTCGAGGCGAGATTCTAGATCTCCTGTTTCATTTGGAAAAAAAAACTGCCCGGCGGAAACGTCGGGCAGTTTTGTTTTTGAACCTGAGTCTCGAAGCCAGGAATACCTCTACAGCTTTCTTACTGAAGATCGCTGTTCAGGAATCGGATCGCTTTCTGGTCGGTCTCGAGAGCGGTCTGTTCCTCCTCGATGGTTGACATTGGTGTCAGTCGTTTCAAGTCACCTTTGGCGTAGCTCTCGAGGGCGCGAACCCGCTCTGCGATATCATCAATTGCTTCGAAGACGAGTAACGCGGGCTATTTTCGCTTTTGTTTCGCGGCTTCTTCTTGCGCTCGTTTCTGGGCAGCCCGTTTTGCTGCTTCGGCGCGTGCTCGTGCTTCGGCGGCACGACGAGCGGCTTCCTCTCTGGCTCTCTTTTCGGCCGCACGTCTTGCGGCAGCTTCGTTGGCTCGTTTCTCGGCAGCCCGCCGTGCTGCTTCTTCCTGTGCGCGCTTTTGAGCAGCCCGTCTGGCCACATCTTCGTGGGCCTTCCTTTGTGCGGCGGCACGCTTTTGAGCTTCGATGGCTGCTCTCTTGCGAGCCTCCAAGGCACGCCGCTGGGCCGCTTCCTTCGCCTGGCGAAGAGCCTGTTGCCTCGCAGCTTCCATCTGAGCTCGCTTCTTTGCTTCCTCGGCGCGGCGACGTACTTCTGCCTCCTGCCTGGCGCGCAGGGCGGCATTTTTCGCTCGTTCGGCAGCCTGGCGTTTTAAGGCATCGTTTGCTGCTTTCTTGCGGGCTTCTTCCGCACGGCGC
>JASFWU010000207.1:0-5427 GCA_050049035.1 Akkermansiaceae bacterium
TAGCGAGTCTTGAGTCCGACAGCCATTGTGTGAGGAGAATTCTACGTGCAGGGTTGGCGTGATCTTTTCGAACAGTCCTACCAAAGTTGATCGATGTCGGTAGTCTTGGTCATGGTCCGTATCTGGGCGAGCCTTTGCGTGACTTGATTGAGCCAGGGGTCGAATTCGTCAGGAATGGGGGCCTCGTTTTGCACCCACTCGCCGGTGATGGGGTGATGAAAGCCCAAGCGCCAGGCATGGAGCATCAACCGGGACGAGCTCCGGGCTTGTCGGGCAGGCTTGGCGTAAATCGGGTCTCCAAGAAGGGGGTGTCCCAGAAAGCGATTGTGAACCCTGATTTGGTGGGTCCGCCCGGTGTGGAGAGCACAAAGAACCAATGAAGTTCCGTCGTCCGCCGTATGTAAAAGATGAAGATCGGTGATGGCGGGCTTCCCGGAACCAGGATTGCAAACATCCATTCGTTGCCGATGCACGGGATGGCGGGCAATGTTGTTGAAGACCGTCTGATGCGTCTGGCCGGGAGGACTTTGGGTAACACAAAGATAGAGCTTGGTGGTCTGTCGTTCGGAAAACTGACGGGCGAGATCACGCAAGGCGCGGTCGCTTTTTGCGGCCACAAGACAGCCCGAAGTGTCCTTATCGAGGCGGTGGACGATTCCCGGACGATTGCTCCCGGCTTCAGCGGAGAGTTTCCCTTCGCAGTGATGAAGGAGGGCGTTCACGAGCGTGCCGTCTTCATTCCCGGCGGCTGGGTGGACCACCATTCCAGGTGCTTTATCGATCACGATGACATCGTCGTCCTCAAGCAGAATGGAAAGTGGAAGAGCTTGAGGCTGGGGTGGCGTTTCCTTTTCCTCTGGAATCTCGATCGAGATTCGGTCACCCGATTTTAAACTGCTTCGAGGTTTGGTCGGGGCATCATTCAGCAAGATGTGCCCGTTCTTGATCAGAGTTTGCAGCTTTGAACGGGAAAGTTCGGGCAATTCCGCAGCGAGATAAGAATCAAGCCGAAGCCCGCGATCATCGGAAACAGTCAGGGTCACCATCGATGATCAAGTTAACCCCGGAAGAGGATGAGAAGTCCCGCGAAACAACAGCCCACAAGGTTGAAAACCAGATCCCAGCCGGTGTTGAAATAGCCACCGACGTTTGTGTCGGGAAGGTTCAAGACCGCAGCAAACTCCACCAATTCGTTTAAAGCTCCCAGGCCCATTCCCGCGAGCACGCAAAGCGCGACCATTCCCACCGAAGGAAAGAGTTTTCGACCGAGCCGTTGCTGCACACTGGCACGAAAGGCCTCCCAGGTCAGCCAAGTGGCGGCGCCAAATCCATAAGCGTGAACCACCATGTCATACTTCAACCAGTTTCCGGCAATCCACCAGGAATAGAGAACCTGATGCGGGCCCTGATATGCCCAGCCATCAGGCAGAGGGACCAGCCCCCCCGCAAGATGCATGGCACCCCAAAGTGAAAGTGCCCATAGGATCGGAAGGGAAAAGTTTACCCGTCGGTGCATGAAGGCGACAAGCAGGCTAACCAAGACAAAGAAGGGAATGTAAACCCGGAGAAACTCCCAGTTTTTCTGAAGGTAAGCTGAGACGATGGCCGCAATGAGATAGCACAGTGTGACAAGGATCACCGAGCGGGGAAAAGTCACTTTTTTCATGTCTCCTCGCCCATGCTAGGGAAAAACGAGGAAGTCTGCGAGTCCTACTTTTTGAAGGCAACCAAGTGGTATTCCAATGATCCGTTCTGATAGGCAAGGCGCAGTAATGGGAACGACCAAAGTAGCCCCGGTGACTGCAGAGCCTGTCGGACCAGCAAAGAAATCAGGCGGGGCTTTCGAAATGGCAAAAAGCAGGCCCGTTGGAAGAGCCGCGACCAGGTGGGCGCGACTTCCCGGGAGAGGTCGACGGAGTGGATTGGTCGAAGCCCATGCCTCTGAGCTACTGCGATGAGATCGTTGATTGAACGCCACGGAGGGATCCTTCCAAGGTTTGCGAGATGTCGAAGAAGCAGGCGATCTCCTTCATCGGAAAACCAATCGGCAATCACGAGACTTGAGCCAATCTTGAGGGTCTCCGCAGTATGCCTTACGAAGGTCTCAAAAGAAGGAAAGTGGGAGAGGCTTTCGAGGGCAACCGCGCCGTCGAGGGAATCAGGCGGTAGAACTTGGTCGGTCCAGTTCCCGGGAAGACTTTCGATTCGAGGATGATTGGGGATTCGAGCTTGCTGGACTTTCGATGAGGTATTGGCGAGCACCTCGCAATCGAAGCGGTCGACCAACACCTGTGCGAGTTCTCCGTAGCCACAGCCGATGTCAGCAATTCGGCCGTGTGGATTCAGTTCCGAAAGTACGAGATCTCTAAGATTTTCCAGTGCTTGTTCTCTCGTGCAATCTGCTTGCGGCCAAAGTCCGTGGTGAAGAGATGAGCCCCAGACTTCGCGGTAAATTTCATCGTAACAGTCATAAGGATCTTCGCGCATGTCAGAGAATGAAAGCGAGGAGGCAGAGGATGCCGGCGATCAGATCGCGCCTTCCGGGTTTGTTCCCTCCCGACGACTTGCGGAGGAATTTGAAAAGAGCGCCGGTCGGGCAGCCATACTTGCAATATGCCAGGGGAGAGAAAATGGAGGCAATCAAACCTACGACGGCAATTGCGATGGTAGCGATCCCTGCGGACCGCCACAGCCACGCATCGAATCCTTCAAATGCGGCCAGATTCCACGAGGCGCCAATCATCACCGAGGTGACCAGGATGAGGAGTAAAAGAGAAGGGAGATGGGTCAGAAGGCGATGGAGCTTTGCAGGGATCTTGATTGGCTTCAGGGGCAATCTGCCGAGCCAGCGTTGCAGGAAGCCATGAGGGCACAATTGGTGGCAGTAGAGTTGATGGCCCGAAACCCATGGGATGAATAATGCGGTCGCAGCGAGGGCGATCAGGCCCCATGAGTCTTCGAGCGGAAGTCCGTGCTTTACCCAACCCAGGAGAAGGGCTTGCGAAAGAAGATCCCCCAGAAGGATCCCGAGCAGGATGACCACCGTGATCTGCCAGGTGAGGCGTGCGGCAGCGTTCCCGCGAATTCCCGTGAAGGAAAAAAGAAATGCACCCGCAGCAAGCACGACGAGGGCAATGTTTCGCCAGGGAATCTCGACCGGCGCGGGAGTTCGGTCTGCTTCGAATTGAGCGAGTCTCCGCGCGACACTTTCAGCGATCGCCCATGAGGTGTGGGTCGCTCCGCTGACACCTTCAACTGTTGATTGATCCAGCATAATGATGTCCTGAATCGTTCTGTTGTCATAGAGTTGCAACCAATCCTCATCCTCGAGAATGCGCTCGTAGTATTCCTCATTGTCGTAGCTCTTGCGGAAGCGCAAGCGGGAGACGCTTTGAGCGCTGGAATCAACGACGATGAGGATATCAGTCGGCCCCTGGTAGCCGTGAAAATACTCCTGGGAGGGCGCGGTGCGGAGGGCGTATCCGACGACTTCGCCATCTTTGTCATACATTGTTTTGACCCCGGGCCAGTTTGGATGGTCTTTGATCGAATCCGCCTCGGGTAGCTCGATTGGAAGGATGTCGGTCGGAAAAAGGAGAGAGGTTGTGAGTCCGCCGAGGCGTTCGATGATGGCCCGGGAGATGGCGGAGCTTGTCAGGGTTGAGCCCGAAACGGCATCGATTTCGGGATTTCCCGGAGAGCCCAGGGTAAGGCCGTGATGTTGTTCCCAAAAAGAAGAGTTCTCTACAACTGAGCGGACGTGGTCATTTGTGTCGCTTGAAGAGATGAGTCTGGAATCGACCAGGCGGCCGGTGAGGTCAAGTGCCAGAGCAACATTGCTTGGACCGGAATAGCCCTTGAGATGATCGCAACTGGGCGAGGTCGTCAAAAAGTAGCCCAACGGCTTGTCGTTGGCGTCAAAAACCTGGTCTTCGTCAATTCGAACCGCATCCGGGAAGAGAATTCGAAAGTCGGCGCTCGCAGATGATTCCGGCGACTTGTGATGAATGAGCCAGGCAATGGCGACGATGATTCCCAGCCGGTAGAGGCGCAGCCAGGGCATCACTCAACTTTCAGAAGTTGCAGGGTGTCGATGTGTAGGTTGCCGGAAGACTTGGAAGTGATGGTGAGCTTTGCAGGGACAACGTCAACGAACTCAAAGACTCCCAATGACGTGTAGGTCTTCCCGGAAGGGACCTCTTGTTGATTGAGCGTGAACGTTTTCGTTCCTCCGGCATGAGTGAGGGTGACTTCTGCTTCCGTGGTGCGGTTTTCGTGGTTGAGCCAGTGGAAGCGGACCTCGTATTTTCCAGGAGTCTTGATCCGTGCCTGATAGGTGGCGGATGCCGGGTGGGGAGCGTAGCGATAACCGGCTCCGTGGTAGGGGCTGAGTCCCGTTCCGTTCTTCCACGATCCGGTGAGTTTGGCCTTGGTGTCATCGACCACGATGCCTTTCAGGGTGATTGGACGGGGGCTGCTTGAAGGCTTCTTGCGGAATCCTCCCTTGGGAGCATCGGGGATGGTCAGTGGAGCGTTAATGGATTCGCGGTAGGCGCGTCCGGGCTTTTCCATCAGGTCAATCAACTGAGGCAGATAGTTTTGGTAAACGCCCCGAGGATCAGTCTTTTGGGTCGTGGCAATCCAAGCCGCTTTGCCTACGACTTCGCCCATCATCCCGCAGGTCCGCATCACTCGCGTGGTGCCGAGGGCCCGTCGATCCACTGAAACGCACCGACCTGCCATGAAGAGGTTGCTGATGTTTTTGGAGTAAAAGCAACGGTAAGGAATGTTGTATCCGTTCTTTCGGTCAACCTTGCGGTCGTGAACCGCGATGGAGATAAACGGGTTGTCCTTGGCAACCCCTTTTGCGTATTGCTTTTTGGGATAGTGGAGATCGATGGACCACGTGGTGGGAACCGAAGCGTCCGGGAATTCTTTTTTGGCGGCAATGTCATCTCCGGTGAGAACGAGATCCCCTTCGAGTCTGCGGGACTCACGGTTTCCACCGATGTAGGCCATCCACATCAATTGAGTGTTGGGCTCCGATTTCTTAAGGTCGCTGAAGGCCCCAAAGTTGGCCCGAAGGTTCCAGTCGCGGATCTCTTCAAGATCGTCGATGGGGTGTTTGTCGTATCCTCCTTCCCAGAACCATTCCGCTTTTTTGAACTTTTCATAAGGGCCGCGGGATCCTTTCAGCGATGGATAGTCACCCTTGCCAAGAGGGAGGGCCCAGGGAGTCTTCGGCCAGTCGACCGGCTTTCCGGTGTCCTTCGTGGACCACATGTTGGACATTCCCATGTGACCCTTTTCGGCCATCATGTATTTGGCTCCGGCTTGGGCTCCGATCGTTCCGTGGCCGGTGGTGTCGCAGAACAAGGCGCCCGCAATGCGGACGAACGAGCCGGACTTGGTGTCCACGACATCAAC
>JASFWU010000209.1:0-5422 GCA_050049035.1 Akkermansiaceae bacterium
TACGTATGAAGATCGGAGTGACGCCAGTGAAATGATCGAGAATCGAGCGACGATGGCGGAATTCATCTCCAGATTTGGAGAGCCGATGAATGAGTATCAGGGCACGAAAGACCTGCCTGAGAAACTCCGAGAAGACCTCTCGTCCTCAGTCTCAGAAAACGCGACCTTCTATTACTTCAGCATGGAGGGGCTGCCCTACTGGAGTTTTTTCGTAGCGGAGACTACGGAAGGCGGGCGAATTGACTGGGGTATTGTTCGCCCAAGACCATGAAGTGCAGGATAAATTGTTGCGATGATTGACAGGCGGATGAGAGCGGGGCGCTGCTCGATCCGATTGGGTTGACAAGTTCTGCATTGAATTCAGAAGAGAATCACGGATTCTGAGACGGCTGTGAAATGGCTCATTGCCCTGATCTCGTGCTCCAAGCTTTCCGCTGCGGTCGTCGCCTTCGATGCGGGCACCCGGATTGATATCGATCAGGACGGATACGACGAGCTTGCGATTCAAAATCACGTCATCGGGTCATTTGGTTCCAGCGGATCTTCCCAGCCTGTTTGGAATCTTTGGGTCAGTTCGGAGATTGAGGTCCTAACGGCGGATGGTCATCTTGCCCTTCTTGGGGAGGGTGCGGTGGTTCAAAGTCTGATGGGAGGGGTGGGGGATTGGACTGCTTTCGGTCCCGGGTTTGCCGAGGTGATCCATGGCGTTGACTTTGGCAATGTTGCAAACTGGGATCCGCTCTTGAGAGAAGCCTTCGGAATTCCTGATGGATACAGCGGCTACTTTGCGCGGTGGAATCCACCATACGGTCGCCAACAACGCGTGGGTTTTGGATTTCGATATGGCAATGAGTCGGAAGGGTGGCGGTATGGATGGGCGGTGCTGGACCTTTTTGGTGGAGCGTTTACCACTGATGATGTCCACCCGTTTGTCAATTTTTCGGCCGGCTTTTTGGAGCAAAACAGAGACGAACCAATCCGGGTTTCCGGTATTCCCGAACCCAGTCCAGTCGTCTTGGTACCACTGCTTTTGTTCTGGCATTGAGCCGGAGGAGGAGAGGGCGGGTGAAACCAAATGAAAGGTCGTGACGGAGTGCGATCGTCGTTTGATGAATTGTCATCATCTCGCACGTTCGCGGGGCTTCTTGACCAGTTCTCCAACTGGCAAGGTGGCTTGAGCCGCGTTGTCCTCGATTATGGAGCAATACGCTTTTGAAAGGCAGTTGGTATGATTTGCGTGGGAAGTCGGTCCGCGATAGTCTCCCTCCGTGACCGAACTACTGGCTCCGGCGGGGAATTGGGATTGCGCACGTGCGGCGGTGGCCAACGGGGCGGATGCCATTTATTTTGGTCTGCCTCGATTTAACGCTCGCATGCGGGCCGATAACTTTACCGAAGCGGACCTTCCGGAGTTGATGGAATTCCTCCACCGGCACGGGGTGAAGGGTTTTGTGGCCTTCAACACTTTGGTCTTCCCTTCGGAGCTTGGAGGGGCGGTTGAGCAGATTGAAATGATGGCGCGGTCCGGTGTTGATGCGGTGATTGTGCAGGATTTGGGGGCGGCGAAACTGGTGCAGGAGATTGCCCCCGAGATGGAGCTCCATGCTTCCACTCAAATGACCATTACCTCGCCCGAAGGATTGGCCTTCGTTGATGACTTCCTGAATCTGGATCGTGCCGTGCTGGCAAGGGAGATGTCGGTCGAGGAGATTTCACGGGTCCGGAAAAAAGGACAGGTTCCCCTCGAGGTCTTCGTGCATGGGGCTCTCTGTGTGGCCTATTCCGGCCAGTGTTTGACCTCGGAAAGTCTGGGACAGCGATCGGCCAATCGTGGCGAATGTGCCCAGGCTTGTCGCATGCCTTACGAGCTGGTGGTGGATGGCGAAACAAAACCAATGGGCGAAGTTCGTTACCTCCTTAGTCCACAGGATTTGGCGGCGGTTGATATCATTCCCGATCTCGTGAAGGCGGGGGTGACAAGTTACAAGATCGAAGGACGATTGAAGTCGCCCGAATACGTGGCGGCAGTGACCCGCGTCTATCGCAAGGCGCTTGATGACGTGGAGATTACCGAGAAGGATCGCTACACTTTGGAGATGATGTTTTCCCGTGGTCTCACCACCGGCTGGCTTGAGGGGACCAATCATCCCCGGTTGACGCACGGAAAGTGGGGGAAGAAGCGGGGAGCTTGGGCGGGCGAGATTACCTCGTTCGGTGATGGTTGGGTCGAACTGGCTTCAGCGGCTACGTCTTTGAATCCTGGAGATGGATTTGTCTTTGATGCGGGGGAGGATCGCAACGAAGAGCAGGGTGGAATGATCTGGAAGGTGGATGGGCGTAAGCTGTTTTTTGATCGTCGGTCCGGGGTCGATTGGGAACGGGTCAAGGTGGGGCAAGGCCTTTGGAAAACCAGTGACCCGGGTTTGGAGAAGGAGGTGAAGAAAAGCTGGAAGGGTGGGCGTTTGGAGGAGCGCGGAGAGGTTTTGGAAATTGAAATTTCCGGTCGCGCGGGAGCCCCATTGGTTCTCGAATGCCGTGGAAAGAAGGTGGCAAGCGGGATTCTTTTGGAAAAGGCGGAGAAGAGGCCGCTGAACGACGAGATCCTGGCGGGGCAGTTGGGGCGATTGGGCGGAACGGGGTTTCAAATGGGGACGATTCGCAACTTGTTGCAAGGTGAGGTCATGATGCCTTTGGGCGAGTTGAATCGCGTGAGGCGTCGTCTCGTGGAAGAGTTGAAAGAGGAGCCGGAGGTGAGGAATGGAAAGGCGGCACTGGCCTCTCTCATGCCGGAGCATGTTGAAGCGGGCGAGACTCTTCCCGAGTTGCGGGTTTTGTGTCGTTCGATGGAGCAGATCGAAGGGTGTGCCCGGGCCGGGGTGGAGATGATCTATTGCGATTTCGAGGATTTGCGGGAATACAAGGAAGCGGTGCGGGTGGCTCGTGAAGCCGGTATGAAGGTGTTTTTAGCAACCCCTCGTATCCAGAAGCCAACCGAGGTTGGCTTCTTCAAGTTGGTGGAGAAGGCGGAGCCCGACGGAGTCTTGGTGCGCAATCTCGGAGGCGTCTCGTACTTCAGGGAACGGGGAATTCCGCGTGTCGCGGATTTTTCCCTCAATGTCGCCAATCCGGTCTCGGCACGACTATTGATGGAGCATGGTGGATTTGAGAATCTGACTGTTTCCTATGACTTGAACGAAGGACAGGTCAGTGACTTGCTTCAAACGTCGCCTCCGGATTGGTTTGAGCTGACCGTTCATCAGCACATGCCGATGTTTCACATGGAGCACTGCGTGTTTTGCACGTTTCTCAGTGACGGATCGAGCATCAAGGATTGTGGCAAGCCGTGCGATCGGCACAGCGTCCAGCTTCGGGATCGCGTTGGCCAGTTGCACATCTTGAAAGCCGATGTGGGCTGCCGGAACACCCTTTTCAACGGTCGTGCCCAGACGGGAGCAGGAAGTGTGGATGAGTTTGTCTCGTTGGGCTTGCGAAAGTTCAGAGTGGAGTTGCTAGAGGAAGATGCCAGGGAAGCCGCCCGACTGATTGGGTGGTATCAGAAGTTTCTCAAAGGCGAAGGGCAGGCGCAGGATCTCGTCCGTAAGCTGGGAGCGATCGAGCGTCTGGGAGTCACCAAGGGAACCCTCGAACAGAAGCGTGCCGAGGTCCATCGTTAGAAGTCCTGTCCCGCTACTTGTGGTTTTCCTCGGTCTTGTCCTTTTTACAAGAGGCCAGGTAAGCCACCAGATCGCGCGCTTCCTTCTTGCTCATGAGAGCGTTCATGGGAGGCATGGCCGATATTGGTTTGCTCTTGCTGGCAATCTCCGACTTCTTGATCACCTTGGTGATTTCGCCGAACGAAATGACGGCATTGCCATCGGCATCATCGGGAAGGAAGTTTCCGCTGATCTCCTTGCCATTCTTGAGCTTGATGGTGCCAAGTCCGTATCCGGGGGCGATTTCCGCGCCCGGATCGACAAGGGAACGAACGAGATAGGCGGCGTCGCGGGTCTTGCCGATGGCACCAAGTTCGGGGCCAACCTTTCCGCCGACACCGTGCATGGTGTGGCAGCGCTGGCACTGGGCGGCGCCGTGTTCGTAGAAGACCTTTCGTCCGAGATTGATGTCGCCTCCGGTTTCGCAAAGGAGTTTCCATTCCGCGTTCGGATCATCCTTGGGAAGGGAGGCGCGAAACTTGCCGAGAGAAAGTCCGGCGGTTTCGGCTGCCACCACGATGTCGAGCGCGAGACCCGGTTCGGCCTTGCGGGCGGTCAATTGTTCCAGGGCCTTTGAGATGATGGCTTTGGCCTTCGGATTCTTGAGCTTGGCGAGCGTTTCCAGAGTGAACTGCTTCTCGGCGAGACCGGCCGAGCGATCGGAAAGGAGATTGCCCAGTCGGGCCAGTGCGAGTTCGGGATCAATTTTGAAGAGAAGCTCCCGGGCGGTGCTGCGGATTTTTTGAGCAGGGTCGGCAAAGAGTCCTTCGAGGATTTTGGGCCAGCCCTTGTTGTCCTTTTGGCTGTTTGCCAGAAGGGTGAGTGATTTGACCCGGGCTTCTTCGAGAGCTTCCCGGTTTTTCAATATGCCAAAGAGAAAGTCGGGAGACACCTCGAGACCGTCCTGTTCGATCAAAGTCAGAAGACGCGGAAGGAGTTTGCGAGACCCTTCATCCTTGCCGGCGGTCAGGTTGGAAAGCTTCGCAAGGATGCTGTTGTCGAGAGCAACGCGATCACTCTGGTGCTTACGAATGAAGGCGACGACCGGATCGGCGACCGGCTGCTTGTTCCAGTCCAGCAGGGCTATGAGGGCGTCCTTGCGGACGCGGAAATCGAGAGACGGATCGTTGGCAAGGTCGGCGACGATCTCCAGGTCTTTTGCCTGTCCCATCGTCCAGGCGGCGTAAAGAGCGCGACGGGCGGTGAGAGGATGCCACTTCACTTTTTTTGTGACACGTTCGGCGATCTTTTTGGCCCGGGCTGCCAGCGCTGGATAGGTCTGGCGAAGGTCCATGTCATAAGCGGCGCGGATCGCTTCCTGGCGAACCATGGGGTCGGCATCGTCGAAGAAGTCGGCGAGTTTGGGAGAAGCCTGCCGGCGGAGGGCCACCAGTGCGGCAAGTCGAATGGCCTTCGACGGGTGATCCTTCAAGGCGGCCAATGATTCAGAAGTGGCACACTTGGCAAGAACCATGATGCCGGCGTGTCGGACCACCACATCAACGTCATTGTTTTTTTCCAGAAGGGCGAGGGCAGGCGCGACGGCATCGCTGTCTCCGTGTTTGGCAAGAGCGATGCCAGCCAAGGAAGCGACCCGAGGTGAGGAGTCGGAAAGGAGTTTGATCAGCTTCGCTTTGAACGGAGCAAGATGCTCGGGATGATTGCTGAGCGTGCGGGCAAAGTTGGCGCGGACTTCCATTTCCTTGTCT
>JASFWU010000211.1:0-5354 GCA_050049035.1 Akkermansiaceae bacterium
AGGCTTGAGCCCCGGCAAAATCCCTTCGAGCAATTCGTAGGTTTTTTCGGAATAACGCCGTGCCGGATCAGTGCTCGTTTTGTGCGTCCGGATCATGATGTGGTCGGACTCCTTCTCTTTCCAGACTAGTTCGGGAAAATGATTGGTTTGGCCCAGGGCCGTAGCGATTGAGAAGATTCCAGCAGAGACCAAAAGTTTCATTGCGGACAGATAACGCCGCGGAAGCCATCCGGCAATGAGGAACGGAGAGGTCTTGCCCTGCGGATGGCAACCGGCTAGGCCTGAGAACGAAATCAATCGAAATTATGTTCAAACAATTCAAGGAATTCGCCTTCAAAGGGAATCTTATCGATATGGCCGTCGGGATCGTCATCGGCGGGGCCTTCGGAACCGTGGTCAAATCGCTCGTCGACAACGTCTTCATGCCGGTTTTGGGGAGTCTGACGAGCGGGATCAATTTTTCTGACCAGTATCTGAATCTCAAGGGCGACAACGATCAGCCTTTTCAACAAGCCAAAGAGGCCGGCCTTCCGGTCATTGGATACGGACAATTCCTCCAGGACCTGATCTCATTCATGATTGTGGCCTTTGCGGTGTTTATTGTGATGTAGAAAGTAGTCGGGGCCCTTCAAAAAGAAAAAGAGGAGGCTCCGGCGGCACCGCCAAGACAAGAGGTTCTTTTGGAAGAGATTCGCGACCTTCTCAAAAAAGACTGATTCGGAGATACTCGATTCAGGAATAAAAAAGGCCCGGTCATGCGACCGGGCCTTTTCATCATTGAGGGGAAATCCAAGAGGGATTACTCGCCGTCTCCACCTTGAGGCCTGCGACGGCGGCGCTGCGGTCCGCCTTCAGGTGCGTCACCACCACGACGGCGGCGGCCTTCGGGGCGCTCAGGACCTTCACCTCCGCGTCCTCCGCGTCCGCGGCGCATCCCTGGTGCGATCATGTTCCGGCGAGCCTCGGCACGCTCTTTTTCGTTCAGTTCGCCGTCTCCATCGGCATCATACTCACCGAGCATGGCGGCCTGACGCTCTTTTTCGTTGAGTTTGCCGTCACCGTCACGGTCATACCTTTTGAGGATTTCGGCCCGACGGGCTTCTGCCTGCTCTCTCATGGCAGCACGCTCTTTTTCGTTGAGCTTGCCATCGCCGTCTGTGTCGAACTGCTTCAGGATCTCAGCCTTGCGGGCTTCCATTTCGGCACGGCGGTCAGCCATGAAAGCTTCACGCTCTTCCTTGTCGAGTTTGCCGTTTTCGTTCCGGTCATACCGTTCAAGGATCGCCTCGGGAACCTGGCGGTCTCCGCGGGGTCCCCGTGGTTTGTCACCGCCTGGGCGGTCTCTTTCGGGCTCTGCATTTGCGATGGCGCCCGAAGCGATTGCGAGCACGATGGTGGTCAATTTGGTTTTCATTGGTTCTGTTGTTTTTGGTTTTGACTCTTCGGGATTGGAAAATCCCGGATTCGCTCGATCTAACCTGAGGTTCAACGAAGAGTTGCAAATTTTTTTCTCGAATTGTCATTGCCCGCCAATCAAGCCCCCTGAAAGATCGTGGCGATGGCAGCGGAGGAGAAGAAACCGAGCAAAGCCGAAGTCTTTCGGGCTCGTCTGACGAGCACCCTGATTTTGTGGGCAATCGTCACGGCGGTGTTCGTCTCCCAAAATGCCTGGGCCTTTTTTGGGCTCGTGGCGTTTCTTACCGTGGCGGGCGCGATTGAGTTTCGAGGATTGTTTGCCGGGCAACCGGGCGGCGGCTGTCGCACTCTGGGTCTGTTGGCGGGCCTCGCAGTGGTGCTGCCACTCGGAGCCTTTCTGGCAAACGGAGAGGGCAACCATGATCAATACCTCTGGGAGTTTGCCGGATTGACCGCTGTAGTGGTGGGTTCGTTTTTTATCAGATTCCGCCATGGCATTGAAGGACGTGAAAGTGTCGATGCCGTCGGCGATGGTTTGCTGGCCTACGTTTACGTCCCGGTTCTCTTCGGGAGCTTTGTCTTTCGGATTCTCTTTGTGCCGGTGGCCGAAGGTGAGGTTCCCGGCGGATGGTTGCTCCTGATGATGATCGCGGCGGCGAAGTTTACCGACATGGGAGCGTATGTGACCGGTTCCCTGATTGGGAAACACAAGATGGCACCTCATCTCAGTCCGGCCAAAACCTGGGAAGGATTCTTTGGGGCCCTCGGCTTTGCCCAGCTCGCGGCGTGGAGCATTTGGGCGTGGGGAGGGGACTCCCTGTCCTGGCTGGCTCCGGTCCACGTCTTTGTGCTGGCCCTGCTCATCGGCCTTGTTTCAGTGGCCGGTGATTTGGCTGAGTCGATCCTGAAACGAAGTCTTGAGGTCAAGGATTCGGGAAGTCTCATGCCGGGTATCGGAGGAATCCTCGATCTCATCGACAGTCTCTGTTTTGCGGCTCCGGTCACTTACTTTTATCTTCTTGCGACAGGCTATCTGGGATGAAGAAGCGGGTCTTGATTCTGGGTTCGACCGGTTCGATTGGAACGAGTGCCTTGACGGTGGCTCGTCAGATTCCGGAGCGAATGGAGATTGTCGGATTGGCCGCAGGCTCCAGGGTGGAAACGTTAAATGAGCAAGCCGTGGAGTTTGGAGTCGGACACCTCTGTCTGGCCGCCGAAAAGCGGTGCGGTGAATTGTCCGGGCCGGGGCGGGAGGTTTTCGGCGGCGCGGATGGTTTGGTGGAATTGGTCGAAGCAACCAAACCCGATTTGGTGTTGGTGGCAATCGTCGGGGTGGAAGGGCTGCGTCCAACCCTCAAGGCCATTGAGCTGGGGTGTGATGTCGCGGTCGCAAGCAAAGAGATCCTGGTGATGGCGGGGGAGGTCGTGATGAATGCGGCCCGTGAAAAAGGAGTACAGATCCTTCCCGTTGACAGCGAACACAACGCCATTTTCCAGTGCCTCGAAGGGCATCAAGGCGGAAGCGACGAGGTGCGGCGTTTGATCGTGACGGCGTCAGGTGGTCCCTTTCGAACCTGGCCCAAGGAAAAATTGGCAGAAGTCACCCTGTCTGACGCGCTCAAGCATCCGACCTGGGAGATGGGACAGAAAATCACCATCGATTCGGCGACCCTCTTCAATAAAGGGCTCGAGATGATCGAGGCTCGCTGGCTCTTCGATATTCCGATGTCCAAGGTCGACGTGGTGGTTCATCCACAAAGCATCGTGCATTCGATGGTGGAGTTTGTGGACGGAAGTGTGCTGGCTCAACTCAGCACCACCGACATGTGCTTTCCCATCCAGTATGCCGTGGTTTGGCCCGAGCGTCTTGCCAACGAATTGAAGCCTTTGGACTTTCCGACACTCGCAAAACTGGAATTTGAAGCACCACGGGTGGATGATTTCCCCGCCATAAATCTTGCTCGTGCCGCCGGAGAAAAAGGAGGGACTCTTCCCGCGGTTCTCAACGCGGCCAATGAAGTTGCCAACGCGGCCTTTCGAGAGGAGCGCCTCTCGTTCCCCGGGATCTGGGAGGTGGTCGAGAAGACCATGGAGACAGTGTCCCACGTTTCCTCACAGGCCCTCGAGGTGGTCGTGGCCGCCGATCTTGAAGCGCGGAGAGTGGCCGAAGAGTTTACCAAGCCCGGATGATTTCGTGGATCAGCGCCGGACCACGGTAGACAAAGCCGGTGTAAATTTGCACCAAGCTCGCCCCGGCCGCTTTCTTGGCGAGAGCATCCTCGGCCGAGAAAATTCCACCTGCTCCGATAATGGGGATCGCCTCTCCCAGATGTTCGTGAAACTTGCCAATGACCTCGGTGGAATGTCCGGTCAAAGGAGCGCCCGACAGGCCTCCGGCTTCCTTGGCATTCGGATGTCCTTTGACAGCTTCGCGATCAATGGTGGTGTTGGTGGCAATGAGGAAATCGAGACCACCATCTCGAAAAACCCCCGAAAGAACCTCAATCTGTTCGTCATCGAGATCCGGGGCCACTTTGAGGGCAAAGGGCACATAACGCCCGGTTTGCTTGGTCAGTTTTTCCTGTAGCTTCTTGAGGGTATCCAGAAGTTTCCCGGCTGCCTCACCTGATTGCAAATCCCGCAAGCCGGGTGTGTTGGGCGAGGAAAAGTTGGCGGTGATGTAGTCAGCCCAGGGATAGGACTTCTCGAAGGCAATGGCGTAATCGTCGTTAGCCTGCTCGTTTGGCGTGACCTTGTTCTTTCCGATGTTGATTCCAAGGATTCCCTTGAAGGATTCGGAGGAGCGGGCGTTTGCCAGTCCCTGGTCGATTCCCGGATTGTTGAATCCCATCCGGTTGATCAGGGCCTTGTGAGCGGGGAGCCGGAAAAGACGCGGGAGTTCGTTTCCCTCTTGGGGTTTGGGAGTGAGGGTTCCCACTTCAATGTGGCCAAATCCGAGAGTTCCGAGTGCATCGACGGTATTGGCTTCCTTATCCAAACCTGCCGCAAGGCCCACCGGATTGGGAAAGGTCAGCCCGGCGATCGTAACCGTTTTTTGCTCCGGCGGAGTGGTCATGGACTGGAGGAGGCCCAGTTTCTCGGCTTGGCGAAGTCCGGCCATGGAAAGGTGATGGGCCCGCTCGGCGTCGAGACGAAAGAGGATGGCGCGGGCGGCCGGGTAGATGAGGTTGAGCATCGGGGGGATGTTAGCGAGGAGAGCGTCGGTTTGAAGATCGAAGTTGCGTTAGGCTTCGTCGGTTGAGAGCTTGTCCACTCGGAGCGACTTATAGCGTCTCTTACTTTCGCGATTGAATCCCACTTGAAGACGCTTGCTTTCGGCAGTATCTCCAATGCAGGCCAAGAGCTTCTGATATCCTGGGCAATATGAAATCGAAGACGAAGCAATCATGAGAGTTCCCAAAACGCTGCATCACCCTGTTTTGATCCTTCTTGCCGCGATGGGGGTGGGCAAGAGCGATCCGCTACCTGCTGAAATCGAGATCAAACAAATCGAGGTGAATGTCCGGGCCGAGGGAGTCTTCCAAAAAGATGATCGAACGATCATGAATTCGGGCGACGAGTTGCGGGGATACTTCAAAAAAGAGAAGGCATTGATTGATGGCAAGGGACTGAAGCCAGCCCTCGCTATCCGAGCTGAAAACGGAGTGCGATTCAGGGCAATCCAGAAGGTGATCCAAGCAGGAGCTTCCGTTGGCTTGAAGGAGGTCGTTTACATGACCTCCGGGCTGGGTAACAAAAATGGGCAAGACCGCAAAAAAACAGTGGAAAGCTCGGCTCTCCCTGTGGTGGATCCTTCCGATCAACCGTCCGAGTTGGCTCCCCTGACCATATTGATTGAGGCCAATGGAAACGTCTCCCTGAAGGATGAGGCCGGAACGGTGGAGCTTTTGGAAACCGATTCTAGCAAAAGAGATCTT
>JASFWU010000015.1:0-16201 GCA_050049035.1 Akkermansiaceae bacterium
GCAATGGAGTCATCACGACCGTCCGGAGAGGCAATCAGCGTCAGGGGTCGTCCTGCCGCGTGGGCCAGAAGGTTGTAGTCATGATAACGCGGCTCCCCTCCCGGTTGACGGGGCTGCAACCAGATTTGCAGGAAGTGGACCGGGGTGTCCGACGAAGGGTTGAACTCGGAGTGAACCACGCCACTTCCGGCGGACATGTACTGAAACTCTCCTTCCTTGATGATGCGGCCATTTCCCATCGAGTCCTTGTGCTCGAGTTCGCCTGAGATGACATAGGAAAAGATCTCCATCGACTGATGCGGGTGCGAGCCAAAGCCCTGCCCGGGTGCCACCGAGTCGTCATTGATCACCCGCAGCGGACCGAAGCCCCGGTGATCGGGATGATCGTGTCCGGCAAAGGAAAAGGTGTGATGGGAATTGAGCCATCCGTGGTTTGAATGAAATCGATCGGAGGCCCGGCGGATTTTGACTTGGGTTGTGGTCGTTGTCATGGGTGCACCTTACCCGGATCTTTCCATGCTGGCTAATGCGGTCTTTTTAGTCTAAACATGCCCTGTGAGCATGGTTGATCTGGATCTGCGACAGCTGCAATATTTCCTCGCGGTGGCGGAAAATCTCAATATCTCGGCGGCGGCACGTGAGTTGGGGATGACCCAACCCGCCCTCAGCCGGCAAATCCGCGTGTTTGAGGATTCGGTGGGTTCCCCTCTTCTGGAACGACAGCGGAAATCGATCTCCCTGACTCGAAGCGGCGAAGCGATGGTGCGGGAAGGGAAAGCCATCATGCGTTCGGTGCAGACCGGCCTGAAACGTTTCCGCCAGGAGACCGACGGCGCCTTAATGCGGGTGGGATACGCCCCCTCCCTCGCCAGTGGCTTGATCGAAAAAGCACTCTCATCTTTCTCGGCCCGATTTCCGCGAGTGCGCGTGAGCTGGTATGACCTCTCAACCCAGGAAATGTGGGAGGGTTTGAAAAAAGAAGAACTCGATCTCATTCTTGAGGTCGAGACCGATGATCCCGCCATTCGTTGGGACCGGGTCAATCAAAAGCCTTTCCGGATGGCCGTTCCCTCCGGACATCCCCATGCGAACAAACGCTTTCTCAAACCGGAGCACATTCACAACGAACGACTCCTTCTCCTTTCACGTCACGAGTATCCCGGCTACTGGAAACAAGTCACCACCTACTTTACCGACCACAAGATCGATGCCCGAGTGGTCGGAGAATTCGACGGCATCAGCAGCTTGAAGATGGGCATCGAAGCCAACCTCGGCATGGCCTTCGTGGCTGGAACTCCGGATGGGCTCACCACCCTGAAACTCAAACCCGAACCGGCTCCGCTGTGTATTGCCCTGGGCTCCCTGAAACGAAAACACCTCGCTGAGTGGGAGCAGGCCTTCATTGAAGAGATGAAGATGGCGGGAAATCTCTCCCAAACCTGAAAAAACCATTGGGTCTGTAACCTTTCAGGGGTTGATTGGCGTATCCAAGGGACGCTCCGCGCTCACTTTTTTAATCATATGAAACAGGTCATTCTCTATACGGTATCAATCGCCCTTTTTGCCGGAGTGGTCTTCTTCCCTGCTTGGTCGGCCATGGGACAAACCCGGCCGGCGAGCGATGCCCGGAAGGGATATTCAGGACCCCCAAAGCCACCGGCAAAAGTCGGGCACCCTTCCTTCCTGAGTCCCCACAGTTCTCCGATTGTCATTCACAAGGGACAGGTCTTTGTGGTCAACACCCCTTCCGACACCGTCGACGTCATCGACACGGGAACCAGGCAAATCAAAGCCCGGATCGACGTCGGAATCGATCCAGTCAGTGTCGCGGTGCGCCCCGACGGTCGTGAGCTCTGGGTCGCAAACCATGTTTCCGATTCGGTGAGCATCATTGATCTCGATCCCAAAAGCCCAACTCACTTACAGGTCATCGCCACGGTGCAGGAGTTTGATCGACGTGCCAGATCGACCCGCTTTGACGAACCGGTCGGGATTGCCTTTGCAAACAACCGCAAAGCCTACGTCGCCCTCTCCTCTGAAAACCGCATCGCAGTGATCGATGTCGAATCAAGGAAAGTGACAAAACGACTGAAGATTCCGTCTCAAGATCCCCGCGCCATCCGGGTCCGCGACGGAAAGCTCTACGTTCTTCCATTCGAGTCGAACAACAAAACCCAGCTCTCGGGCGGTTCCAAGATCGATGGAGACCTTGTCACCTTCAACGCCCATCAACACTCCATCGCGGTCAACAATGTCCTCTCGATCGGCCATGTCACCGACATCGTCAAACACCCCCGCGTCCCTGATCGCGACCTCTTTGTCTTCGACACCAAAACAGACCGGTTGGTTGAAACGGTGGAGACTCTCGGAACCCTTCTTTACGGGCTCACTGTCGATTCAAAAGGACGCGTCTTCATCGCCCAAACCGATGCCCGCAACGATGCAAACGGGAGGTCAGGCACCAAAAAACACACTCTGGCCGAGTTGGAAAACCGGGCCTTTCTCAATCAGATCACGAGTGTGCGCTTTCGCGGAAACAAAGCCGAAAAGCCCGAGTTCATGAACCTCGAGCCCCTCCCTCCGAAACACCCGAAAAAGGGCGAAGCCCTCGCCACGCCATTTGCGATCGAAGTCAGCGATGATGATTCGCTCATTGTCGCCACCGCGGCCGCCTCGGATCAGGTCTTCACCGTTGATCCAAAAACCGGTGCTGTTTTGAGCCAAGTGAAAGTCGATGCCGTTCCTCGCGGTCTTGCTCTCGAGAACTCCAGCGACGGAAAAGCAAAACGTGCGTGGGTCTTGAACGCCGTCGAGAACACCGTCTCCGAGGTCGATCTTTCCGATCCCGGCAAGCTGACGGTGACTCATCGCGTTCGTCTTGAGGATCCGACTCATCCCGCCTTCAAGCGCGGCCGGATTGCCTTTAACACCGCCCGGGCTTCCAGCACCGCGACTTTTGCCTGCGCCAGTTGTCATCCCGACGGCCACACCGACCAGTTGCTTTGGGTTCTCAAAACTCCCATCGTCACCGATGGCAACCAGATCATGCCGCGTTCCACCATGCCCATCCGTGGACTTCGCGACACCGCTCCGTTCCACTGGGATGGCGTCCCCGGCGATCCCTACGGAGGAATCAACAGCGCGAGCACCCGGGCTCACGTGCCACCCAACAGCAAGGTCGATGATCCCGAAAGCGCAGCCCGCCATCTCATCGACGGAGGCCTTGCTTCCACCATGGCCTTGGCAGGAGACCAAACCAAAAATGATGAAGGCAAAGCCGGGCTCTTGAGCGCAAAAGAGCGGGATGACATGGCCAGGTTTCTCCTCGGCGTGACTTATCCGCCGGCCCAACGACGTGCCTACGACAACTCACTCTCGAAACGAGCCAAGGAAGGATTTGAACTCTTCCACATCAAGGGAGATGTCGGAGGAACTCCCGGTTCCCAACGCTGCGGGGACTGCCATCGCATGCCCTTTTGGGTCAGCACCAACACTCCCGGATCGGGCATGGACGCGCCCACCTGGCGGGGCGCCTACGATCGTTTCCTCATCCTTCCACAAGGCCGCCTCAACATCATCGATTTCGACTTCTACCGCCGGGTCGCGGAGGATGGCAATGACGAGCGCCGTATCTGGCAATTTTCGTGGGCCGGACGTTCCGCGTTTGATCCAGTTTGGAACATGGTCCTCGAAGGAAGCACCGGTTTCTCGGGTTCCTTCGGCCGCCAGGTAACCTTGAATCAAGCAACCCATCGGGGGGAACTCACCAGAGACCTTCTTGCTGCCCTTGAAAAATCAGCAGCGGAAGGAGCAGTGGTATTGCAGGTCGATGGAGTGGTTGTAAAAGACGGGAAGGCCACCCCGGTCACAATGCAGTTCGATGGTCGTTACGAAGGAGGAACCTACGTGAAGGTTGATGGCAAACGCGAAACCGTATCACGAAAGCAGCTTTTCGCCATGGCATCGGAAGGGCATTTTGTAGGCACCTTCACCGCCCGACATGGTTCAAAAGATGACTACGACTTCCCCCAACCCGCGATCTGGACGCATGGCCCGATTCACCGCCAGCGCGGTCGACAGCTCTTCCCGGTTTTGTACGGCGATCATCGTACTCTTAAGGTCAGCGGACGTCATTTGCAGGACGGAGCTCATATCATCGTCGACGGCAATCGCGTCGCTGGCGCTGTCACGATCAAAAGAGACAGGACGGAAACCGTCGAAATCAAGTTGAGTAAGCTCCCCGAGGTGGGACTCCACTTCCTGCAGATCCAGAACCGCGATGGCCTCTTCAGCAACGACTTCCTTTTCCATGTCGCTGGAAACGAACAGGAAGCCGAGATCATTCGGAACACCGACCATACCAGAACGAATCGCGGCAACCTGCACCAAGCGATTAAGCGTGGAGATCTTGCGGCTGCCCGGAAACTACTCCGGAGCGGGGCTTCTCCGAACAAGCTCGGCAAAGACGGAGACACCCCTTTAAGCAAAGCAGCTCTTCATGGCCGCCTCGAGATCGCCAAACTCCTTCTTGAGAAAGGAGCCCGGGTCTCAGGGAGCAATCGAGATGGCAACACCCCGCTTCATGTCGCGGCCTTCCTCTGTCGGACCGAAATCGTCAAACTTCTCCTTCAAAACGAGGCTTCCCCCGCCAAGCGCAATGGAAGGAGGGAATCCGCCGTCGACGTTGTTTCTGGACAATGGAGCGAACCACTTGCCGGCTTTTACCGCGCCATCAGCGACGGAGCACAACTGAACCTCGATTTAAAAGAGGTTGAAAGGAAACGCCCCGAGATGGCCCGAATTCTCAGGCAGGCGATGAAGAAGTCGTCAAAATAAGATATTCACCTGAATCTACTCCAACTTTCCGGCCTCTTTATTGAAACGCACGGTCGTTTTGCCGAGCTGCCAAACGGCATCAAGTCCCTCTCCCTTGATGGTGGCTTTTGGCGGAGTCCCCTGTCCCGTAAAGAGAACCACCCAGAGATCGGCATCCGTTCCCTTGGTCTCAATCTGCAGGGGGTCGCCTGCCTTGAGAGTGGCATCTTTGGGACTGAGGACCCATCCTTTGACAAAGCCATTTCCACCTTCGAGGAGAAAGCCCGGACGTCCCGCTTCGGTGATCTTGGAGACCTTGATGTCGTTGTCGCCCCCCGGGGCGCCAAGGTTGGCTTGCCAGGTGTAAGTGTGCGTTTTTCCACCCTTGATGCAATCGAGGGTGCTGATCACTCCGGCATTTCCGGAAGCCGGACCGAAACGCACCAGGGTCTGCCGTTCGGCGGATTCAATCCCCCAGACCTCCGCCACCTTCCCGGCATCCGCGATCAAGAGCCCACCCGACTTGTTGGCTTCGAAGCTCTTGGTCTTCCCGGTGTAGGACGAGGCCTTCTTGCCTCCGTTTTTTCCATCGACCAACAACATGGAGAAACCTGCGAGATCACGTGACTTGCCGGGACCACTGATGAAGCCGGCATTTTGTCCAAGGAGACGCAAAGCCAGGTTGTCCGGTTGATCCCAGGCATTACGGTGATGAACGTCATCGGACGCGGCCAGGATCTGAAGGTCGTTTTCGTCCTGCCAGCGATTGCGGAAGAAGGCGAACCCGTGATCGTCGTGCACTGCCGGTGGGTAGATGCCAGTGGGGTCTTTTGGAGCAACATCCGAAGGGTAGTAAATGAGAGACCAGGTCGTCCCTGCGCGATGGGAATCGAAGGCGGTGTGCTTCCCAACCGTTTTGGCCTTGCGCCCGGAGAATCTCTCATACCACCACAGGTAATGGGGCAAGTCCTTCTCGGGCACGAGATTGAGAAGCAAGCTGAGCCAGCCTTCTTCGGGTCCACGCACGGCCACGCCCCACTGGAGGAAACGTCGGTCTCCGTCACCAGTCGATCGCGGCTGAAAAGAATAGGCATACATCACCATTTTCCACCATTCGATGCCGCGGGCAGCCTTGAGCAAATCATCATCGCCGAGCTGGGCCGAGGCATAGCAAGCCGGAAGGAGAAACTGCCCGGGGTACTCAATGTAACCCGCCCCTTCCTGACCGGCACCGAGATTGCCAAATGCCGATCTCATGTGGTGCAGGAGTTCTTTCTCAAGAAAGGCAAACCGACTGGCGCGTTTTTCCTTTTCACCCGAAGCGAGCAACATCACCAGTTCACCGCCACGACAAACCGCCACCCAGTTCGAGGCCCGGTCTCGACCAAAGTTGGCATGCCCGTATCTCGGCCAAGCGTCGAGAGCTTTCCGAATGCCCGCAAGGGCGGCCTCGTTCTGCTCCTTGCTCCAACTCTTTTGCATCCAGTTCGTGGTGATGGCGACATTCATTCCAATCATCGCGCGAGCGAGACCGTAACCATCGGCCATCGAGACCTTTCGCCCCGGCTGATTGTGTGATTTGTCGATGTCTCCACCGGCCGCTTTTGCCGCCATTTCATAAGACAGGGCGGCGTACTTCTTTGCTTCGGCAGGGCTGGTCGCCAGCAAACTCAGCAAGGCCGCTTCCCGGGCGCGAAAGCCGGGTTCGTATTTACCACCTCCTCCGGTTGGGTAGGCCGCCAGGAGATCGTCCGAATCCACCCGGGCCTTCATCACCTCATAAGCCGCTTGTTCGTGCGTGCCCGTGCTTCGAACCAACTTCTTAAGCTCCGCCAAGCGAGTATCAGAAAGGAACAAGCGGGGAACCTCCCCCAATGACACCAGGGCACCTCCGAAAAAGATCGCCGCAGCCAGGAAAGTCCGTGCCAATTTTCCAGATTTACCCGTATCCATCGGCAATCTTCCTAACGCGACTCTCCAAGAATTGTCGAGATCGTTTCAATGAGACCGCGTTCTTTCACAAAAAACAAAACGCCATCGCAAACAGTGGTTTGAGTTTCCGATTGAAACACCAGCATTGAGTCATCGAGCCAAGACAAGTGATGCATAGAGTGAGTTTATTGATTATAGGCACTCAATGCCCTGAACCTTAATCGCAGTCCTTTCAAGAATGCGGTCAACATCCTCGCGGTCGGAACTTTCGAAACGCACACAGACTCCGCAATCGGAACTGAGATGGCGGGGCACCGGGATGAGCTTGCTGGGAATCTTTTCAGCCTTGAGAAGCTTCTCGATTCGAATGGCGTGACTGGTTGAGTAAACCAGGACGACGCTTTGAGAGGAGTCACTCATGTCTTCTATTGGGCGATGGCATTGACCGCGGCTATGGCGTGCTCGATTTCGTCAGGAGTGACAAAAGGACCAATGGAAAATCTGACTGATCCATCCGGAAAAGTCCCGAGGGTTTGATGGGCCGCCGGAGCACAGTGAAGCCCGACGCGACACAACACGCCGTGTTCTTCATCAAGTCGAAGACCGACTTCAGACGCCGCGATCTCCGGGAGCTGAAAGGAAACGGTGGGGGTCCGGTCGATTGCCTCCCCTCCCCCGGAAACCACCAGGCCGGGGACCTCGCGAAGTCCCTCAAGGAGTTGTGCCATCAGCGCTACCTCGTGCTGTCGAATCTTTTCAACCGTCTCTTTTAAAACCCAGCGCACCCCGGCCTCCAATCCGGCCAGGCCAACGGCATTGGGCGTTCCGCTTTCGTATCGATCGGGAAGAAAGGCCGGCTGCTCTTCACTTTCGGATCGGGAGCCCGTACCACCACGCACCAGAGGTTCAAAACTTGCGAGATCAATTCGCGGACCAATCACCAACCCTCCCGTGCCCATTGGACCCATCATTGATTTATGCCCCGTGAATGCCACGAGGTCGATCTGATCCCCTTCCAGATCGATTGGGAAACATCCGGCGGTTTGCGCAGTATCGACGAGAAGTAGCACATCATGGGTTCGCGCGATTTTCCCGATCTGAGACACCGGCTGCAAAATTCCGGAAACGTTCGAGGCATGATTGATCACGATGAGTTTGGTCTCAGGACGGATCGCTGTTTCGAGCTGTGTAAGGTCCAGCAAACCGACCTCCGTGTGCGGTGCGATGGTGAGCTCAACGCCCTTTACCTCGAGGTCCCGCAAGGGGCGCATGACGGCATTGTGCTCGAGACCACTTGTGATGACGTGGTCACCGGGTCGAAGCAAACCCCGCAGGGCCAGGTTGAGACCTTCGGTGAGGTTCAAGGTAAATACCACTCGTGAAGGATCCTCGACCCCGAATAGCTCCGCTACCGCTTCGCGTGCCCCATACACAATGCGGGCTGCTTCAATGGAACGGGTGTGAGCAGAGCGCCCCGGATTGGCACCGACTTCATTAAGAAAACGGACCATGGCCTCGCTCACTCCCAGAGGTTTTGGCCAGGAGGTGGCCGCGTGATCGAGGTAAACCGTTCTCACCTTTCGCGAGTCTTTCATGACTTCCTCAGTCGGCAGGAGTCTTCTCCCGCAGGGTGAGACCAATGACACAACAAACCACCAATCCCAAAACCACCGCGACCATCCCACTGGTTCCCACGCCACCAACGGTGACCACTCCATCGACCATCTTGTCGGGCTTGGCGGCCAGGGCAAAGTTGTGAGCAAAGGCTGCACCCACAATCATCCCAAGAACAAAAACAGTGGCGTCGCCATCGCCTTCGCCGGAGAGAATCAACTGGCGTCCGGGACATCCACCGCCCAGCGAAAAAGCGAGGCCGGCCAGCGACATTCCCAGAAAATTCCAAAGGTGACTGCTGTGGGCGATCGGTTGGGCAGCCATGCCCAGGGTGAATTGGCCGAGGATCAGGTTGGTCACCGCAGCCACAACAATTAAGGTGATCACTCCGCGAAGGAGCCGGGTCTCTCCCATCAACATGACATTCCGTATGGCACCGGTGGTGCAGAAGCGACTCCGCTGTGCGAGGAATCCCACCACCACGGCTGCCAGCAAGGAGATCACCAAAGGAGCATGCATCGCTCCCGGACCCTTGGTGCTGTCGAAGATCGCTCCTCCCGGCGAGAACTGTGGTTGGAAAATCGCCAGAAGCAGCAAGCCCAGCATCAGGAAAGGCATGATCCATCCCACCGCCGGATACGTGGGCCGCGACTGACCGAGGTTGTATCCTTTCTTGATGAAGATGATTCCCAGGCCCACCCCGCTAGCGAGACCGGCTAGTCCCACGAGGGCATTGAGATCTCCCCCACCCAGACGAAGAAGGGCCCGCCACGGGCATCCCAAGAAGACAAGGGCACCGATCATGGCAAAGACCCCGAAAAGAAACCGGACTCCCGGAGCCGATCCTGTTCTCCCTTTGAACTCGCGAAAGACCAGGCTGGCAATCAAAGAGCCGAAAACAAAACCGATGATCTCGGGGCGGATGTATTGCACCACTCCCGCCCGATGCAGGCCCAGCGCTCCGGCAATGTCCCGTTCAAAACACGCGGCACAGATTCCCATGTTGGGAGGATTCCCCAGCTTCTGTAGCACCGGACCGAGCACGCCTATGATCGCTCCGGTAAAGATAATCCCCCACCCCGAAATGAAGAACCGGGAGAGCGTCGATGATGGTTCAGATTGCTGTTTCAAGGGCGAAACTTTTAGCCGTGAGTCAACATCGGACAAGTCGAATCACGGACTATTCCTTTACACCCTTTCCGAATTTTAATAGGGCACTCATTGTCATGCTGTTTCGCACCAAATTCTGGAATCTAGCCCTCCCTACCGCGCTCGTGGCAGGGGTTCTCACCCTCTCGTGTTCTCCCGACTCCAAGGAGGAGGCCAAAGGTCCCAAAACCTCGGAACAGTCCCTTCCCGAGCCAGGCGCGGTAGTGATCGACGATGTCCGGCAGGAAGTCATTCTTTCAGCCAAGGTTCAGTTTCCCGAGGGTAAACCCTGCATTAATGAATACGGGCAGCGTATTCAGGCCTTTGCCGGTTGTGCCACCGCCGCCGGAGGCGATGCAAAAATGGCGGGATACTTTGTCTTCCTTGTAGACGTTCCCACGGAAACTGTTCACGACGCATTGATCAAGTTGGGGTGTCGAAACAAAGTGAATTACAGCATTACCGAAGGGCGCAAGCGCAGCGGGCTCAAAGCTGAAACGACGACCGCGGACTACCTGCAAGGAGACCCGGTGATGCTTTCGGTTTTCTGGAAGGGCGAAGACGGTGAGTGGGTTGAAAGGCCCTATCGTGACTTTGTCACCGAACAAGTGACGGTCGGCGAAACCACCATCGAGAAACCATGGACTCCCAGCTTTGTCTTCCACGGAAGTGGCGCAGTGCACAGCTCGGGTACAGGCTGCATCGCCTGTCCGTGTGACTGCCCCGGAGGCATTATCGCAGATAACCGGAATCCCATTTACGATCCCAAGCCCATGGTGAAATTCGACATGTCGAAAGCTCCTCCGGTGGGGACCCAGGTCTACGTCAAGATCAAGGTCATTGCGGGTAATGCGGCTTAAACCCGATGATGAAAATCCTTCAAGCGGCGGTGGTGCTTGCCATCGTGCAGGCAGTCCGCGCCGACCTTGAAGTCGTTGCGGACGCTCATGCCGAGTATCTCTACCAGATTGACCTTTCGCCGGATGGTGCCCTGATGGCAACGGCCGCCGGAGACAACACTGCGATCCTCTGGGACCTTCCCAAACGGAAAAAGATCCATGTTCTGGAGGACGAGTGTGCGGTCTACGGGGCGGTCCTCAGCCCGGATGGCAAAACGATGGCCACGGGAAATGCCGATGGCTTCGTCGCCCTTTGGAACACTTCGACCGGGAAGCAAATCAAAAAGGTCAAACATCACGCCGATTCCGTCTTTACCCTGACCTTTTCACCCAAGGGCGATCTTCTTGCCGCCGGGGGCGGGAGTTCCGCCGGAGGCGATGCGGTCTGCCGCCTTCTTTCCCTACCTGACCTCAAGGTGGTTCAGGAACTGGCAGGCCACGAACGCCAGATCTACGGTCTTTCCTTCTCGCCCGATGGCAAAACCCTGGCCTCGGGAAGTAGTGACAAGACCATACGACTCTGGGACCTCGCCACTGGCGAAGCCAAGGTCTGGAAGGGCCACACCAGCGATGTCTACCGCGGGGCCTTCTCACCCGATGGCCAAAAGTTTGCCAGCCCAAGCCAGGATGGCACCATCCGCCTTTGGTCGGTGGAGACGGGCAAGATCCTGAAAACGTTCACTCCAAAACGCAAGGATCCATTCTACACCGTGGCTTTCTCGCCCGACGGCCAAACTCTCGCGGTGGTCGGGGATGACCGCAGCCTGCGCCTCCTCACTCTCCCCGAACTGACCGAACGGTGGGTCAAGGAGCTCTCCGATTACCCGCTCTACGCCCTCGCCTTCCACCCCGTCAGCAAGGCGCCGGTCACCGCGGGCGAGGACGGCGATCTCTACTTTTTCAGTAAAAGCCCCTGAACGAAACGACCCACCAACAGGGCGACCGGAAACATCTCCCAATGAAAAATCTCAAAACGAGAACCTTGAAAACAACCCAGAAATGAAACGAAAATATTGCGCGGCGATCAGTTTGATCGTCCTCAGCTCACCCCTCCTCACGGCCGACGAAAAAAATGTCCTGACACCTTTGACCGATTCCAGCGGTGGGGATTTTATGGACAATATCAAGTTCACCGGTGACTTCCGTGCCCGCTACGAATTCCGTGATGAAGAGAACTTCGAGGCCTCCAACGCACTCACGGTGCGTGGAAGGCTCGGACTCCGACTGGGTGACTTCAATGGCTTTTCGATCTTCGTCGAAGGCGAGGGCACTCACGCGTTTGTTGACGACTTCGCCTCGAATCCTTTGCCAGGAGCCCTGCAACCCATTGGTGGCCGCCCCACCGAAGGACTCACAGACCCCTACGAGTTTGGCAACACCTTTATCGGGGACCCAAACAACTACGAATTGAACCAAGCCTTTCTGAGATACGCCAAGAACGGATTCTCGGCTACCGTCGGTCGCCAGCGAATCATCCGGAACAATGCCGCATTTATCGGCAATGTTGTCTGGCGTCAGAACGAGCAGACGTTCGATGCAGTTGAACTCGCTTACGCCAAGGACAACTTCTCGGTGAGTTACGCCTACGCCGACCGGGTACAGCGAATCTTTGGCGTGACCGCGCCAAGGGCGCATCCCCTGCATGATTTCGAAGGCGACTTCCACTTCTTTGACCTGTCCGGGAATACTTCGATCGGTAAGGTCGGCGGATACTCCTATATCATCGATATCGATACCAATCAGAGCTTCCCGAACTTTCCGGTTCGTTCCATCGGGGATACCCGCACTTTCGGGCTGTTTTGGGAAAACAACGGCTTCTATGCCGAATTCGCTTATCAGGATGGAGATGCCCCACTGCGCCCAAACATCACCGGAGAATACGATGCTGTTTATGGTCACTTCAAATACTCCACCAAAGTGGCGGGGTGCCCGGTAAACATGGGAATTGAATATCTGGGAGACGGATTTGTGACTCCCCTTGCCACCGTCCACGCGTTCAACGGTTTCGCTGATTCCTTTATCTTCAACCGGATTGGCCTTCCCTTTGGAAACGCAAACTACGAAGGACTTACCGATTTTTACACCAATATCACAAAAGCGGGGCTTCCCGGTGGTTTGGTCTTCAAAGGATTCCTCCACTACTACATGGATGCTGACCTCGATGCGAGCTACGGCTGGGAAGCAGATATGGTATTGATCAAAAAGATCAACGATAACGCCACGGCAATCTTTAAGGCCGCCTACTTCCAGGCAGACGACTTCTTCAACGACATCGACCAGGTGTCCCTTCAAGTTGATTACCGATTCTAGGGAATCACATTCATTCTTTTGGTATCATAAGCCGCCCCGATATTCCGTATCGGGGCGGTTTTTTTTCAAGCCCCGCCCCGTTTCCCGGAACAAAGCGGATAAATTCAAAGAACCGGAATCACTTTTCCTTCGTCTTCCCGGTCAGCGATTGCCAATATTCTCTACTGAACTTCCTGAGTCGCGCAACCACTCCAGCCTGGGCACCGGCAAGGTTTCTGGCCTCTCCCGGGTCAGCCGGCAGGTCGTAGAGCTCCATCTTGTTGCCGGTGAGAATCAACTTCCAGCGGCCTTCCCGCACGGCGATGGAACGACCTGATTTCCAGTGAAAAATCTCGTGTGGTGAAGTCTCCTTGTCCGACTTGATCACCGGAACCAGACTACGGCCGTCGAGTGTGTGTCCGCTAGACTTCAAACCGCAAAGCTCGAGAATGGTGGGATACCAATCACACCCGGTGGCGAGTTGACCACGCACTTCACCTTCTGGGATCTTGCCGGGCCAGGAAACAATCGCCGGAACCCGAATCCCCCCTTCGTAGAGGCTGAATTTTGCGCCGCGAAACGGACCGGCACTCCCCCCTCCTCCGTGAGCTCGCACTTCTTTGGAGGCTCCGTGGTCCGATTGAAAAACGATGATCGTTTCTTCCTTTAAACCAAGGTCATCCACCTTCCTGATCAGCTGGCCAATGCGCTCGTCCATGGTGGAGAGAAAAGCCGCATAGAGATTACGGGGATACGGGACATCCTTGTAGTGCTTCAACCACTTCGGCTCGCCTTGATAAGGATAGTGTGGAGTGTTCATCGCGAAGTAGATGAAGAAGGGCTTTTCCTTGTTGGCTTCGATGAATCGTTCGGCCTCGCCCACCATCAGGTCCGGAAAGAACTCACCGTTATGAAAAACCTCCCTACCATTGCGCCAAAGGTCATGCTTGTTCGGACCGCTCCAGTAGAAGAAGTGGGAATAGTTGTCGATGCACCCCACGAGGTGCCCGAATGAATAATCGAAGCCCTGGCCATTCGGAATGGTCTCCTTGTGATGACCCAGATGCCATTTCCCGATGTGCGCGGTAGCGTATCCGGCCTTCTTCAACTCCTCGGCAATCGTCACCTGCTCCGTCGGCATTCCTTTCGAGTCCAAACCCACATTCCCGTTCAACCCGCCATGCTGGGGCGTCCGACCGGTCATCAAACCCACCCTCGAGGGCGAACACACCGGAGCGGCCGAGTAGAATTGGCTGAATCGAACCCCGCGCTTCGCCAAGGCATCCATGTGCGGAGTCGCCAGGTCCTCCGCTCCATAGCAATTCATGTCCACCGATCCCTGATCATCGGTGAAGATAATGATGACGTTGGGTTTGCGCGCATAGAGAGCAGTCGTGACGAGATAGATAGCAACCCAAGCCAAAAGTTTTCTCAACATGATCAGAGCAAACGACAAAAAGACCGTGGAACGCAAACGATCATTTCTCCCCCGCTCCGGTCACCAGATAAACTGCAAAGGTCCCGAGCCAATGGTCGCCCTCATAGTGACCACTGATGGCATCGCGTAATCCCGCTTTCTCGTGATCATCAGCGACCTTTAAAAGTTTCTTTTGCACATCCCCTTCGAGAGCTCCTGCAATGCCACGAAGCGTCCAGGCCCGGTTGAGGTTGAGGCCCACCAGATGCACCAGCTGACCGTCCTCAAAATCGCTAACCGTGACCGGCGTGACCAGATTCCCCAGATCAAAAGAAGGGAAAAACTTCTCCAGCCAGGTCCGGTATTCCGCTTTCGGAAGCACCCTTCGCATGAGGTCGGCTTCGTTCAAGCCAGCCGAGAAGAAATCATTCCCGCTCGGTTCGTAACGAACGGGGTAGGCAACATCCTTGAAGTAAAACGACCGGGCTTTCTGAACGATCAGGTCTTCAAAATCCTCATCGTCGGTGGCCCGGGCCCAATCGAGCATCTGCCCCAGCGGAAAGGAAGACTCGGGATGAAAGCCGCAGCGAACCGGCCAGTCGAGCTTGGGAAGGTAGGCTTTGGCATTCTTGACAATCACTTCCTCCACCGGTTGATAATTGCGGGCCCAACGAACGCCTTGCTCGTCGGTCAACGCCCGCAGTTCGATCCCCAGCCGCAGGGCCCAGGCCCAACCATACATGCGTTCAAAGGAAGGGTTTTTTCTCAAATAAGCGGCTTCCGCCTTCAATCCTTCGGCAGTGAATTTCTTGTCTAGTGCTTCTCGTACTTTGGCCGTCCACTCCGCCTTGGGAAACAAGCGCAACAACCTGACAAGAGTCCAGTGGCCATGCACCGAGGAATGCCAGTCAAAGTGACCATAAAACACCGGCGTCATTTGTTTGGGCGTCAAGGCGTCCTCCGGCGAACGAAGAACATTGCCCGGCTTGTTGGGAAACTCGCGGTTGAGTCCCGCCATCGCGAGATCCACAAAGCGGCTTGCTTCATTCTCCGAAAGACGGTTTTGAGCGGATACAAACATGGTGGCGAGAAACAAAAGGAAGATCGATTTCATCACATCAAATCGATGGAGGTGAACTTTTTCAGCACAACGACGAGGAGCCAAAACAAAGCGGTCGTCAGAACGGCATTTACGAAAAGCGTCAGATAAAAACCATGCCCCCGGTTGAGCATCCAGGGGATGACCAGGAACATGGGCAGGGTAGGTAGAACAAACCAGAAGGTGTAATAGGCGTGGTTGGCGATGCTGCTGATTCGCGTCGCCTCGTCACTGATCTTGCTTTCATGGCGCATCCAGATCATCGCGAGGATGGAAGTGAGGGGAAGAGCGATGAGCAAAGCGGAGAGCTTGTCGCTCAGCAATTGGAGCTTCGTCACCACCAGGATGATCACCGCAGTAAAGAGAATTTTAACCACGTCAAAAAGACTCGGGGTGAGAGCTTTGATCAATTCGTTTTTATCCATTGAGGTGTCGCCAGCTTGGGATCATTCTAGGGGTCATGCAAGCCAGCCGTTTCCTCCTCCCACTTGTTTGTCTTTTGAGTGCCTGCACGGCAGATCCGCCCAAGCCTCCCGCCGCCGTTCCTGCGGACGCCAAAGTCTCGTCCGTTCGTCTCACCGCGGCGCAAAAGGCCTCGATCGGGCGCAAAATCTGGCAAAATGAATCGGGTGGGAAAGTCACCGGACTGACCCACTGGAATGACGGTGAGGAGTTTCCATCGCTGGGGATCGGCCACTTCATCTGGTATCCGGCCGGCTTCAACGGTCGTTGGACCGAAACCTGGACCGAGTTCGTAATCTACGCATCAAGCCGGGGAACTCCGGTTCCGAAAGTGGGACGCCTTGCTGATTGTCCCTGGCCAAACAAGGCCGCCTTTATGCGAGACTTCAATGGCCCGAATCTGACCGACCTGCGTAACTGGCTCGCCGCCAATATTCCGGTTCAGACCGAATTCATTGCTTACAAGTCGCGTGCGGCGCTGCCCAAGATCATGCAGGCGGCACCTGCGGGCGAGCGGGCCCGCAT
>JASFWU010000212.1:0-5303 GCA_050049035.1 Akkermansiaceae bacterium
TCATACTCCTCTGCGAGCGCCGGGTCGACCTTTGAAGGCGATCCCGGCTGACAGGGAAAAAGAATCAGAAACGCAGACATCTTCTCAGGTGATCGCTTCCACGATGCCGACGAACTCGTCGACTGCCTCCGCTCCTGAAATGGAACCCTCCGGGGCGGCCCCCGAGAAAGCCATCGCGACCGTCGAGAACGGAGGTTCCCCCTCGCAAAAAGGTCCCACCACCCCGATGCGCCATTCCGTTCCCGCCCAGTGCCCTTCGGCCATGCGGTAGCGCAGGACCTCGAAGACCCCGGACTCGCCTTTCACGACGCGCTCCATGTTCTCGATCGTCTCGACTTCCACAGGGGCGGCCTGGAGTTCGTTCGGGTGCAGCAACCAGTAACTGAGCATCACTCTCGCCTGTTCCTCACGAGACTGCCACTCCCGGGGAAAGAGATCGTGTCTTTCAAAATAGCCGAGCATCTCGAAGAGGAGCGGACGATTCTCGAGAGCGCTCCCCACTTCGCGAACTTCGTCGGGAAGCACACTCTCTTTTGCATTCAATTTCTCCGCGAGGGGATCGAGGCGATCGAGGATGACCTCATCCCTCTGAGCGATCCCTCGCCGCACCGATCCTCTTCTCCACATCACGTAGAAGGCAAGCAAGAGCAAGGGGATCGCGAGGAGATACCAGATCATCGATTCAAGAATGAAAGCCATTTCTCCGAGACAAGGTCTCTTGAGAATTCCTGACTCGAAAAGATTACTCGCCTTCCTCGATTTGAGAAAGCAAATGTCGCATCCGGGCTCTCGTGAACCGCTGCAGGAGAATGCAAGGCAGGTTCGAAAGAAAGGCATAGACGATCATGACGATGGCCGCGACCGGCCAGGGATTCCAGATCAGGGTGAGGAGGATCCCCGGGATCTGCGCGTAGTGGGCCGCCTCCCCGCGACAAGTCTCCCGGATGAAATTTCGCAGGTATTCCGGATCCTTTTTCCCCAGGCTCCCCTTGGCAAAGCCATCGAACCACGGCGCCGCATCGGGGATGAATCCCTTCCAGTTTCGAATGCGAAAGACGCGATGGTATACCGTCCCGTTCTTCTCCGAGGCGCGATGGCGAAAGAGAGGGCTCTGCGGAGAAAATCGCTCCGAGGAAAGCCGGGTAAAGATCCAGGAGATGCCGAGATGAATCCCCGGAATCCCGATCACGTTCAGGATCACAATCCAGAGGTTGGAAAGATCAAGCCACATCGCGCCCCTTCCATTGCACCTGCCCACCCTGCTTCTTTCTTCTCAGGGCACGAAAGAAAAGCCCCTGGTAAAAAAAGAGCCCGATTGGAAAGATCAGGGCGCTCCAGGTCGAGAAGGATCCCGCTTGCTTGATCAGGTAAAGCGTCTGGATCGCGCAAAGTCCGTAGAGGACAAGGATCCCGATGAGAACGGTCGATCCTGCCAGGGGCAGAAACGTCAGGGAGATCGTGCTCATGATGAGCCCGGAAAGCCAGAGTGAGATCCCGATGAGTGCGTTCCGGGGAGTGTTGTCCATTCCCGAAACGAATCCCTTGCTCCATCCACGAACCAGATCGTCAAACCCTTCCGGGAACATCCGCATCCAGATCGTCCCTTTCCCCAGGTAACAGCGGCACTCATACCCGGCTTCCGCGAGGGGGCGGGAAAGATGAAAATTCTCCAGCACTTCCTGCTTCACGACCTCGTGCCCTCCGACCTTCTCGTATTGTTCCCGCGAGATCAGGAGAGCCTGCCCGAAGAGTCCGATTCCCTCCGCCTCGTCCCCTTTCATCGAAAAGGCATTCATCCCCAGCAGCATGATCACATTGAAAAATGCGGACAGTTCCTCGTAGGGGCTTTCGACACGGTGAAAGGGGCAGATCGAATGCACGGCACCGGCGTCCTCCGTCAGGGCAGCGATACGAGAGAGAGCCCCTTCATCCAAGGCGGTGTCGGCATCGAGAAAGAGAAACCATTCCCCCTTTGCCGCCTCGGCGCCCTGCTGACAGGCCCATGGTTTTCCATACCACCCCTCTGGCAAAGGCTTGCCCGACAAAACCTGGGCACCGTTCTCGGTCGCCAGGGTGGCCGTAGCATCTTGCGACTGGTCATCGATCACGATGATCTCGAAATCAGGATAGTCCTGGGAAACGAGAGAGGGAATCAGCCGCGAGAGATTATCCTCCTCGTCCCGCGCCGGGATGAGGAGGGAGATCTTTGGCGTAGCCGCGGGACTCTCCACCATGGGCACTCTCCGGAAGCGAGCAGAGACGACCCAGCCAAAAACCCAGAAGCATCCGGTCAGACCGAGAAAGAGCCAGAAGAAGAGGTCCATGGTTCGAGAGTCACTGAGCAAGGTTCGGCGCCGCCCGCCGGGGCGAAGCAACAGTATGTCTACGCCTCAGGTTTCCCGAGAATTTCCCCAAAACCCAGGGGCTCGCGAACGGATTCCGACGGTCAGGCCATTTTCGCTTCCTGCTTCACGACACGGTCGGAAACTTTCTGCCCACAGAGAATCGCCATCGGCATTCCCCCGCCGGGGTTCACACTTCCCCCGGTGAAAAAGAGGTTCTTGTATTTGGAGGACTGCTTTGGTGCCTTGAAGGCCTGGTTGAGTTTCCAGTCGCTGACAACCCCATAGATCGAACCCTGGTTCGAATTGTACATCTGCTCGATGTCGACAGGAGTGAGGACGTCCTCGACGATCGTGTGCTTTCGCAGATCGGTCAGCCCCATACGTTCCAACTTGTCGATCACGCGCTCCTTGAGAGCCATGTATTCCTCATGGGTATGCGGATTCTCTGGATCGATCGGGGGAATATGGGGGAGGATCTTGATGTTGTCGTGACCCTCGGGAGCCTTCGAAGGGTCGGTCCGGGTCGGGGCGACCAGGTAAATCGTCGGATCTTCGGGAAGCTTGCCCTGCTGAAAGACCGAATCGAAATGCTTGTTCTGGTTCTTCGAGTAGAAGAAATTGTGGTGCGCGAGCTGGTCGTAGATCTTGTCCGTTCCCAGGTGGATGACGAGTCCGGAACAGGCTGGCTTGTATTTCTCCAGCTTCTTCATGAACTTGGGAGGTTCGCTGAGCAACTTCTTGTAGGCCGGAATGACCTCCATGTTGCAGACCACGTAATCCGCGGGAAGGGTTTCTCCCGTCTTCAGGGTCACCCCGGTGACGTTCTTGCCGGACTGGTTGATTTCTCCCACTTCGCTTTCGAGACGGACCTTGACCCCGAGATCGGCGAGGAGCTTGTCGAGACCACGCGCGAGATTGTACATTCCGCCCTTCACATACCAGAGACCGTAGTCGAACTGGATCAGGGACATCAGGTTCATGTATCCCGGCGCATCCTTGGCGGAGGATCCGACATACTTGATGAAATATTCGAAGATCATCCGGAGATACGGATCGTCGAAGTGTTTTTCGATCGCGCCGGACATCGAATTTGAATGATCCATCTTCGTAATGAGCCGGAGCTTATAGTAGCGAAGCATCTCCCAGAGGGTGTCCAACCCCTCGGCAAAGTAGCCTTCATCGACAAGCTCATACTGATCGCGCCCATAGGCGAGGAACTGCTGAAACTGCTTCCAGTGTTTCTCCGGATCTCCCTGGAGCTTTTCCAGCTCCTTCTGCATTTGATCCATCTCCTCATAGAGATCGAGGACCAGCCCGTCTTCGAAGAAATTTCTCCAGTGCGGAGTCACCGGCTCCAACTGCACATAATCCTCCATCTTCTTCCCGGCACGTTCCCAGAGGCTTTCGAAGAACTGGGGGAGCGTGAATATGGAAGGACCCAAATCGAATCCGAAGCCATCGATCTCCTTGAAATTCAACTTCCCTCCGATGCGCTCGTTCTTCTCGACCAATTCCACGTCGAAGCCTTCGGCATGCAGGGAAACGGCGGCCGAAAGGCCTCCGAGGCCGGCGCCTACGACGATCACTTTCTTTCCCCGGGGGGAGGAGGAGGAGCTCATACGGTAACTTTTGTTTTGCTGTATTGAAGACCGAAGGAATCGGAAATCAGGTTGGAGGAAATACGCGCCGACTCGAAAATCGTAGGCAGTCCACTTCCCGGGTGGGTTCCCCCGCCGACCAGATAACAGTTTCTGAATTCTTCAAATCGATTCCGCGGTCTCATGAAAGCGAGCTGAGAAAGACAATGCGAGAGGTTAAAGGTGGCTCCTTTGAAAATATCCAGTTCGGTCTCCCAGGTCTTGGGCGTGTAGATCTTTTCCACCTCGATGTGCTCTTCGAGATCATCCATTCCCAGACGATCGGCGAGAGCCTTCATCGTGAGACCTCGATAACGCGCCTGAGCCTCCTCCCAATCGATGTCGCCATCGAGATTCGGGGTCGGAACGAGGATGTAGAGACTCGACTTTCCTTCAGGAGCAAGCGTCGGATCCGTTACACTCGCGTTCCGAATGTAGAAGGAAATGTCGTCTGACTCCTGCCCGGAAGTGAAGATTTCGTCGACGTTCTTCTTGTAGTCCTTGGCAAAGACGATGGTGTGATGTGGCAGGTCGTAGAGCTTGTCGACCCCGAGATGCATCATGAAGGTCGAGCAGCTGTACTTCATCGAGTTCAGCTTTTCCTTGGTGTATTTCTTCAGCGCTCCATCCGGAACCAACTGGCTCATCGCCTGGGCAAAGTCGGCGTTGATGACAACACTGTCGGCATACACTTTTTCGCCGTTCTCCAGCTCCACGCCCGCGACTTTTCGTCCGTCGAGGATGAGCTCTTTCACTGCTGTGCCCGTGTGAATCTTGGCCCCGCAATCTGCCGCCGCCCTTCCGAGGCCGGCAGGAATCTCGCTGAGACCGCCCTTGGTGTGGAAAATCCCGTGCTCATGCTCCATGTAGGAGAGCATCGCAAAGGCCCCCGGACACTCCCAGGCAGACATCCCAAGATACTTGCTCTGAAAGGAAAAGAGGAGCGCCAGCTTCTCGTTCGAGAAATACTTTTTCAGATTGTCGAAGACTGTCGTCCCCAGGGAAAGATGCGGCAGCGCCGGGAGCAAAGTCGGATCGAGCGATCTCGCCGGGCTCGAGAAGTCTCTTTCGAATGCGGGGAGGAGGCGATTGAGCCGGGCTCGTTCCCGTTCCAGGAATTGGTCCATTCCCGCGGATTGACCGGGAAAAAGTCGCTCGATCTCAGCCTTGGTGTCTTCGACATTGTCACCCGCACGGAAGACTTCATCATCGAACCGCAGCTCGTACATCGGATCGAGCCGCTCGAAGTCGAGGTAGTCTTCGGATTTCTTTCCAGATTCCTCAAAAATCCGATCCAGAAGCGACTTCATCATCAGGAAAG
>JASFWU010000016.1:0-16087 GCA_050049035.1 Akkermansiaceae bacterium
TCGTTTCCTTCAAGCCCTTTGAGGTAGCTTTCATATTCATCGGCACTCAAGCGCTTCTCAGCCAAGGAATCTCCGCCTACTGGTTTTGCGCGAAATCCAAGAGGAACCGCCATCAACCAGCCGTGGAGAAAGGCTCCAGAGAACAATAGATAGCCTCCAATCAATAGCGGGACAATTGAGGCCAGAAACCCCTTAAAGAAAATCTCTCCATCATCAGCCTTGATCGCTAATCCCAAGGAGCCAGCCAGTGTCATCACTGCTTGGAACAGGAAGAACACACCAACAAATTTTACAATCACCCAGCAAAGATCAGATTTGGTCAGAGGTACTTTTTCCATGGCCAAAACCTAGTTGAGGCCATGGAAAAGTCCCGTGAAAATCCCTGATCAATTGATTCGCCGTGCCACAAACATTGGGACGGGATGGTGTGCCCGATGGAAGTATCTTTTCGCCGATACAAACACTCCTACCGCCGCTACCCCAACGACTCCCCAAATCCCAGTGAGGGCAAGGTAGCCTTTGGCCATCTCAAAATAGCCCCTGCGACGCCCTTCATAGTCCAACGGGTCGTCCGTTGATTGCATCCACCAAAGGATCAAGGCCGCCAAACCGAAACCCATGAGATTCAAAATCGCTCCGGCATGACGATCGAGGAACACCTGCTCCTCTTCCTCAATCTCTCCCAGTTCGGGCAAGTGATTGACCAGCTCCCGATAGTATGAATCCCCCAGTTCCTCGAGTCCCTGTCGGAAGTTGATCACAATCTTTCTCTCAAGACCTTCGAGCGAAAGACGAAGCTGTTCGGGATTCCACGAGATTGCTTGAAGATCCCGACGATCCAATGATTTCAGCCCCCTTGGAAACTGTCCTTGTATCTCCTCGTCGGTCGAGAGTCTCGACTGTTCCGGGCGGAATCCGGCGGGGGTTCCCAGATGAAAGTGCAGGCTGTGGGGAGTTGCGAGAAGATAGCTTTGTTTTCCATCAAAAACAGAAGGCCAGCATTGATAGACTTCGGGATTCATCACTTCGGAATACTCCGTTTGCGCAGGATCGATTCAGATCCGGGCCCAAAAAAACAATGAAAAAGAGAATCCTTCGCCTCTCAAAGTTGCAGGGACAGATGTGCAAGTTCTACGTCTTACTCTGCTATCAGCGATTCTCTCCTCACTCTATTCCGAGGGTGCCACCGTTTTTGACTCCATCACCGGCAACACGATTGGTGGTAATAACGCGGAAATTACCGGACCCAACTCAAGCATCCTGGTTTTTAACTTTTTAGTTCCGAAACCGGACGAAGAGGTTGCCGTTCAATTTCAAACGGGGGCGTTTCCTTCGACCTTCGACCAACTTGATTTTGCCATCAACAGCTTCCTTCCCACGAGCACCGATCCCATCGAGGTGTCATTGAGTTCCGGCCCAACGGCTCCCGGTGGTGTCAATCCCATCAGTCTCGGATCGGTAACTCCATCCGGCGGCGGAGGAACCCAAGTGCTCACGGTCGCTCCCAGTGTGCCTGTCCCACTGGCGGCCAACACTTCCTATTGGCTTCACTTCACCACAAGTGGTTCCGACCCCATCTACACACTGGGATCCATTGTCGGGACCAACACCAGTGGATCTTGGTCCGTCACTGATGTCTCGATTCTTGAACCCAGCGTCAATCCCGCCTGGGTCACCCAACCCGGGCTCATCCCGGCATTGAGAATTGAGGCAACCGAATCAATTCCGGAGCCATCCACCACTCTCCTTGGAGCACTTGGTGCCATCTTCGCTCTTTGCACGCGTCGCCGTCTTTCTTGCTAACCCCAACATCGAAGAAGTTGAAAAGCCCCCTCCTCCTCTTCGCCTGTCCCACTCTCATGTCAGCCGCCAACATCATCCCCGGCAAAGCCGGTGATTCCTTCCAGAAAACCGGATACCAGGCATCGAAAACCATCGATGGTGGTTTCGGTCGTCACAACGGCTGGACTTCGCTCCACCAACGAAAAGCAGTGACCGGGCCCGGCCTGGAATGACTTTGGACCGGGACAGTTGCCAATTTGACCAGCGACACTGGTTCCCCTCTTCCCAAGGCAACTGTCTCGGGTTCCCAAGCTCAGGCCCAACGAAACACGATCTTCTTGCAGCTTATCTTGCTAAAAACCTCGTCAGGAAATGGAACAAACCAAAGCAGCAATCCCCTCACTCGGTTCTTTGACTGGGAATGGCAAAGGGTGGTGCCTTGGCTGGCACCACCCTGATTTGGCTTCCTTCCAGATCGAAACGAAAGTGATGGTGATTCCGCTCGGTATCAACAGTTCCCAGAGGGCTCCAACTGGGAACATGCCAAAGACGCAAGGTTCTGTCCTTAGATGATGAAGCCAAAGTGCGGCCATCAGGAGTGAAAGCGAGATCCAACAAAGGTGCGCGATGGCCGATGAGCTTCTGCACCTCCTTCCCGGAGGCGGCGTCAAAGATCCGGATCACGTTTTGATCACTTCCAATCACGAATCGTTTGCCATCCGGCGAGAAACAAACAGGCCCGATGGTCCCCTTGGACAAGCGAACTCTCGGTTGAATCCCTTCTCCCAGCTTTGCCTGTTGGAGATGCCAGGGCCAACCCACCAACAGGAGATCTTCCCCGGCGGGTGAGACCTCAATTCTGATTGGCTCCAATTCAAGTCCGGTCAAATCACCGAGAACCCGTCCATGATCAGCTTCAAAAACAACGACCTTCGTCTTCCCCACGGCCACTGCTCCCACTGATCCGTTCCAACCCAGGACACATTTCCCTTTTGGCAGAGACAAGCGGTATGAGTTCAGAAACTTACCACTCTCAACAGACCACCATTTGATCTCGATTTCATCAGTTCCCCGACGCCAGGTGGCGAAGCGATCGCCATCAAAATCAAAGCCGGCGGCTCTCTGCTCCTCCGAAAGAGCGTGGATCAAACCTGATTCCCCCCGAAGCTCCACTCCGAGGTCCCCACTATCTGTCAGCCAAGTATCTCCCTTGGGCGAGATCGCCCGGATCCGTTGATCGTGGTTGGGATACGGAGCCGGCGTTCTTTGTTCCCAAGGGTCATCCCAGAGTCGAACAGTGCGATCTTTCCCCCCCGATGCCAGGTACTTGCCATCGCGAGAAATGGCCACGGTGAGAATCTCGTCAGTGTGACCTCTTAACAGACGCACTCCACTATTCTTGGATTCCAAACGAACGACTTGTTCCTCCCCCACCATCGCGAGGTGTCCGCCACCATAAGCCAGGTCTCTGATCTTCTTCAGGACAGGGCGAGTGGGCTGAACGGCCGACCCGTTGGAAACATCCCACGCAAACCGAATCTCACCATCCCACGATGCTCCATGAAGAACCCGACCATCCGCACTCCAAACAAGATCTCCGACCGAAGTCGAAACCGGCCACTGTTGCATCACCCTCCCGGATTCTTCATCCAGAATCCTGACCTCCCGGGTCCCCCTCTGAACCACTGCCAACCTGGAACCATGTAAATCCACCCCTTCTTCAAGACGATCCAGGGACCACAGGACTTTTTTGTTCTCCAAATCCCGAACCATCACTTTGGAATCATGACGTTCTCTGGTCATTGAAATGAGACGCCTCCCATCCTGGGAAAAGGCAATCCACTCGGTTGGAGCCTGTGGAAAAACCGCAATCAGTTGACCTTCGGGAAAGGACCAGACTCGCAAAAAAGAACCGGCACAACCGGTAGCGAAGCGTTTGCCGACCGGTGCCCAAGCCACCGGTTCAACCTCTCCAATTCTCGAGGGACGGGAGCGCATCCGAAAAGCGTCGGGGGTCAATTCTCCACGAAACAACATGCTCCGGGTCTCCGGTGATCGTGCAGCAAGGAGAGTCATCATCGGAATCTCCGCCGCCTTGCCAGGGGCACCATCACGTGGCACCTTCAAGGTCACCTCACCGGACTCCAAATCACGAATGATCACTTTTCCTTCGCGGGAACCACTCAAGAGATAACGGCTGTCAGGCGAGAAGGCGACCACTTCAACCGAACTCTCATGATCGGTAAACACCGTTGCCGCATCTCCTTCTGCCAACGCGTGCAATGCATGCCACTCGAAGCCCCGGAGGTCGATTTCGCCGGGCTCTGGCAAATGATGTTCGAGGGTCTGTCGTGTGACCCCCAACTGGTGATCGGCCAGACTCCTGCTCGCGAGATAGATATCCGCCACATAGGCCCGTTCACGATAGCGCGCCGCATCAGCAGCCGCACGTTGTTCGTTCGCTTCGGCACGTCGCTCGTTCTCCCGGGCGACCGACCAAGAATGCCAGGTCAAACCCAAGGCAGTGAATCCGAGCGAGATTGCGGCCGCCGTCGTCGCTGCTTGTCCAGGCCTGCGGCGTGCCCACCGCCAGACTCTCACCGGAGCCACCTCCGGAAGTTCGGACACACACCTTCCATTCAGGAAAGCATCAAGATCCTCGGCAAGCCCGGCCGCCTCCTGATACCGTTTGGCAGGATTCTTTTCGAGGCAACAAGATACAATTGCCCGGATGCGGCGTGAATGGGAACGACCAAGTCCGGGAGCCCCTTGGTCGGGCGTGAACCCCGTCAAAATTTCACGCAGCAAGTATCCCAGAGCCCACACGTCGGTGGCTGTGGTCACGGATTCTCCCTGAAACTGCTCTGGAGCCATATAAGCCGGAGTCCCGCTGGTGACCCCATGGCTCCCATCCTCTTCGGAAATCGCGATTCCAAAGTCGGCGAGAAAGGGAGACCCTTGGTCGTCGAGAAGAACGTTGGCCGGCTTGATGTCGCGATGCACCAAGCCGTGGTGATGCGCGTGAGCGACTGCTTTCGCGAGGTCTCGGATGATGGTGACCGCCCGACGTGGTTGATTCTTGAAGGCACCTGCCCGGATCTTTTCCTCCAGAGTTCCCCCCGACATCCATCGGGATGCAATAAACAGAAAGCCTCCCTCTTCACCCGTCGCGAAAACGGGAACAATCCCGGGATGATCCAGCTTCCCGAGGACCCGGGCTTCATGCAAAAATAAGGAACGATCGACCCTGCCTCCAAGTCGATGGTCTAGAAACACCTTGAGGGCGACCTCTCGATCCGGTCCCGGCTGGAAGGCCCGCCAGACTTCCCCGGAGCCTCCCCGACCAATTCGGCCGATGACCTCAAACGGCCCGAGCTGTTCCGGCAAGGTGAAGCCTTCCTCAACCTCAGCATCCAAACCGCTGAGAAGGGTGGCCCGGAAGTTCTTCCCACCGGAAAAGGGAATCACAGCTTGGTCGGCGAATTCTTCACTCATGTACGCGAGAGCATTTGCATGAGATAATCCAACTCTTCCACCGCATCATCGTCGCGGCCCACCGTGCGGCGCACCTCGTCTTTGACCAAATCCCCAAACTGGCGGCGCAACCGATGGACCGATGACTTCGCTGCCGCCAATGAACCCCCCAGAATCCTTGCTGTTTCCTCGAGCGGAACCGCTCCCCGCTCTCCGGATAAATACGGGGCCAATATCTCAAAGGGCCTCTCGGCCGCCACCCATTCGTCCCTCAATCGCTTCAGCGCCCGGTCCACGACATCCTCGGCCCATCGCTTGTCGAAGGCCTCGCCAGGGGTCAGATTGGGATCAGAATCCAGCTCGTCGGACACTTCGACAAACGAATTCCGACCGCCTCGTTTGATTCTTTTTGCGGCTTTTTGGGCATTCGCAAAATGATTGCGAACTGCGGCCAGCAGAAAGCTCCGAAAACGCCCCTTCTCTTTCCGGGCTCTGGCAAAGCCATCTCTCCGCATGAATTCCTGGAAAAAATCCTGGGTCATATCGTCGGCATCCTCGCTACTGAGGCCGATCCGACGGAGAAACCCTCGCACCGGTCCCCAGTATTGACTGCAAAGCTGGTCAAGCGCCTCTACTTCTTCGTTCTTCGAACACTTGTTGAGCAGAGTCCAACGCGTGGTGAGAAAATGCCGGGGTTTTGCTTTTGTCGTCATCAATCCAACCCTTCCTAAATCCTTTCCTTCTGAAAGATTCGCCATTTTTTCAAAAAGGTGAACTTCCCTCCAGCCAAAAGAGATGTGGGCATCATCCGCGAGCTTCCAACTCGCTGACCAAACCATCTACAGATCTCGAATGACCCCATCAAAGCCGATCACCTTGACCCGACCTTGATTTGGACCGGATGTCCAAAAGTGAATCATGCGGATATTGGCGGCCTGCAACTCGGCAAGCGTGGTCGAGTCAATTCCGTCCTCCAGCCGGGGCTCAAAGACAAATTCCTCATAGAAGTTGTGATGTCCGGGACGATAGGTTTGCGAATAATACCCCCTCAAAACGATGGGATTGGTGGTGAGCCCGGTGATCGTTGTTTCTTCCCATCCTGCCCAGGGGGCGGTATAGCCTGCGACAATCCCCGTTGGGGCTGGCGGCCAGTAGAAACCCACATCCAATGACACGGAGGCATCCTGATAGCAGCGCTCCTGCAAGCTACTTCCCGGTGGCGGAGGATCGTCCGGTGAGCCTGGCTCCAAATGCACCGACTCTAGAGTGACTGTCGTTGGATTGCCCTCATAGTTGATATCGGGAAGTGGGTTGGAGTAGCGGGCTTCGTAGAACATCGAGAAGTCACCCAGAATCTGAGTGGGGAAATTTGCGTACTGGCTTGCGTGCGGAAGTGGAATGCGGAGCTTCCAATCGACCATTCCGGCATCGGGATCCATACCTGTCCACGAGTCGTCGAAGTAGAGATTCCCGAACTGGCTGACAACATCGAAGCTGTGCCCTGGCCATTGCGAAGGAGGGCCGCTCTCAGAAATCACCATCCCGTCATGAATCCGGTCCACATCCGATTCGATAAGGAAGGATGACTCAATCTTGGGGTCAACCCAACGGCTACTGGTCTGGAATCTCCAGTAAGACTTCAGGCGGTGATTGGCCATCACCGTTGATGCTTCACCCTGAAACACCCGCATGGGCTGCGGTTCATTGAGGAGCGCGAGACGGTTGCTGGCAAGACCACTGACGTCCGGAACAGCGCGTATTTGCTTGATGACCAAGCTCCCGTCGGTGAGCTTTTTATATTCAAACTCGAGAGTGAATCCGTTGATCCCTCCGAAGTGCTCCTGCCATGCCAGGCAGAGCTCGAAGAAGTCATCGCTCAGAGCTTCGTAGTCACTCTCCCAACCCATCACCGTCTCTTCGCCAAGGCGCAACAGGCTTGATCTTTGGCGGTGATTCAAATCCGCCCCTTGAAAGGAACTGGTGCGATAGGCGTCGACATCAACAATCTCCGGCAGACTTCCACCAGTTGGATTCGTGATCGAGATCGCACCAACTTGACTCACCATCGTACTTTTGCAGAAACGAAAGCTCGATGGCCCAGAGAGCCGGGAGGTCGCCACTCCATTGGCCGCTTCAATCTCATCGGGGAAACTGTGATGAACCAAGATCGCCATTCCAACTGTCGATTCGTCAACATGATGACGGAGTCGCTCAATGTAGGCATTGAGATTGTAGAAGCTTGCATAGACTTTTCGCATCGCCCGGAAGACTCCCCTCTCGTTGGCCCTGGTCGGATCGCAATGCGAGGGACCGACATTGTCACCGTCGGTGTCGTCCGCTATGCAACCACTGAAGCTATCGTAGAGTCCGGCCCCAATGAAGTTTGCGCTGTCCTCCACATTCGTGCTGCTTCGGAACCTCAGCTTCCGGTCATCATCAAATCGCGAAAGACTTGCAATGATTGCCGTCCTCTGCGCAGGGGTAAAATCAGCAGTGTCTTTGATGAGATCCCGGATTTCTCGCAGGGCCGCATCGAGGGCCGCGATGTCGACGGGCCAGGAAAATGGCTCAAGCCGGCTGGCAATCTCCGACCGGAGGGTGGTGTTTGTGCCCGGAAGAAGCTGGTCGAGATAGGCGGTCCACAAATCAAAGGTGAAGGCCATGGCATCAGGAGAGCGCGCCGGAATCACCCGACGCAGAAAACCAAAGTTAGCCGCCTTTCCTCCCACCATTGAGATATCTTCCGGAGCGACCCCGGCGAGGTCGAAAACCGTAATCGAGTCGCTCGACACGATGGGTGAAAGATCCAGTTCCGGTGGTTGTTTAAGATCAAGAAGCTCCCCTTTGAAAACAGCAGGAGCAGAAGTGACATCAATGACCCTGATCTCACAATCACCGAAGGAATCCCGCGCTCTCAGAACCACCTCGGCATTGGAATTCGCGAGACCATGAACCCGGGTTTGATCTTCTTCGCTCGAAAGGTAAACAAAGGGAATATTGTAGGATTGCGCGAGGATCGCGACGTGGGAATTGGGAGTCGCAGGAGCGGTTGAAATGATCCCGGCGAGGAAAGGCACCTCGGCTGGCACTCCATCAGTGAGAAGGATGTCGGTGGGCAGCAGGGTTCCAGCAAGATAAGCTTCGTGAATTTGATCAGCAGGAACAAATCTCAGTCGCCCCAATGACCAACCATTCGCATAACAGGCATCCCCGTCATACCAGCGGTTCGCAGAACTCACTTCGATTCCATTTTGAGCCAACCATCCCCTCTCCGTTTCGGCGGTAGTGGTCTGCTCGAAGGTCGGCATGTAAAACCCCTGCACTTCGGCAGGCGCAGTGATGGCATTTTCCACCGCCTGATAAAGCAAGCGGATCGTCTCTCTCGGATAGGCATCCTGCCCGACAAATTGAATGCCATACTCGTTCGACTCCGGTGCAAACATGACCGCTCCCAAAACGATCCGCTGGCCCTCTCGGGTAAGACTCACCGCGTTGAACTCCTCGACCGTCATGCCGGCAAAAGGATCAAGTCGTTCGGCGGCAAAATTGTAGTGGAAGGCATACGTCCTGCTGTCTTGAAAGTGAACGCGGGGCAAATGGTCCAGCAGGATCACAAACTTTACGAAACGGACATCGGCGCCTGGAGTGAAAGGGTCCGGACTATTGCTGGTGCCTCCGATGGGTTCACTCAAAAACGGATCATCCGGAAGTTCAATCGAGGTCCGCCAGGTGCCATGAGGGGTGATCAAGGACGGGATGGACTCCACCATGCGATAAAACAACGCGCCATCGTCTGCTTCATCAGTGAGAGACCAACTGGATGTGTCCCTTCTTGCAAAAAACGGACTCCAATCGAGCAAGTCGCGACTCCCCTCAACCCGGTGGGAACGATCAGGAGAACCCTCGATCAAGAATTGCAGGAGACCATTGTTTGCTTGTTCGATTCGAAGGGGAGGCCCGTCGGCCCGCCCCGGTTCGACGGAACAAAAAAGCGCCAGCCAAAGAACAAGGCACCGAAAGACGCGTCGAAGACAACTCATGCGAAGGGTGAATTCGCCGGGAGGAAAAAGTGATGAGGTTGGCATCTCGCGATATGGGGGTGGCGGGTAGAGCCAGCACCTGTGTGACAGCCTTCAACCGAGTTGAGGCGAGAATCTCAGACCAGGCAGATTTTCTCCAGTCAAAATCCCCTGGAGAAGTTCACCTCCATCCGAGATCACTGGAAAAAGGCGCCCCTGTTTTCCGTATCCAAATCCATGAAGCCCTTTCTCGTCACCCTGTTTCTGGCTAGCATCACGGCAGCCTCCGCACAAGACATACCGTTGAAACCAAAGAGCAAATGGAATGGCTACGACCGGTGCGATTTCGTGCTCTCCGAGTCCAAGGCCAAAGGCATCCTTGTCCTCCCGGAAAAGCCCGCAGAGGGAAAACCCTGGATCTGGCGGGCGCGCTTTTTTGGTCATCAACCGGCACTCGACCTTGCCTTGCTCAAACGCGGTTTCCATCTCGCCTACGTTGACGTTGCAAACCTCTACGGGAATGACGCCGCCATGAAGCGAGGAGAGGAGCTTTACAGTTTCCTGACGTCAAAGGTTGGCCTCGGACCCAAACCCATCCTCGAAGGCATGTCGCGTGGAGGTCTTTTCATCTTCAACTTTGCCGCCCGCCATCCTGACAAGGTCACCGCCGTTTACGGAGACAATCCGGTGTGCAATTTCCAGTCGTGGCCCGGCGGCATGAACGGGAAGCTCTCAAAAGGAGATTATGCCCGCTGTCTGAAAGCCTACGGAATCGACGCTGAGAAGGCCAAAACCCACCCCCAGGTCATCGCGCCGGACTTTGCCAGGAAGCTCAAAGGAATTCCAGTGGCGCTCGTCGTGGGCACCGCCGACAAGGTGGTTCCGCCCTCCGAAAATGCCGAACCACTCGCCGCCAACCTTGCCGCCGTCAAATCCCCGGTGAAGGTCTGGCGGAAGCCCGGCCTCGGTCACCATCCCCACGGACTGGATCCGGTCGCCCCCCTCCTCACCTTCCTGCTGGAGGCTTCGAAAACGACAAAAGAGTGACCACGCTCCTGTTAGCCGTTCTCCTTTGACAAGTCGGCGGGATTTGTGACGTTTTGCTGTCATGACCAAACGCATTCTGGCTGCGATCACCCTTCTTCCCGGACTCCTCCCGGCCCAAACTGCTCCGCCGACCTCCATTCCCTTGGAGCAAACCAAGAGGAGCCTTCTGACCCAGCCGGAAACTCCACTCACCAACTTCCGGCTTTTCCTGAAATACAGTGCTGCGGAGAAATTCGCGGTGAAGTTTGGAGGATTTCCCGTCGATATCCCAGCTGGCGAAAACACCACGGCCGAACTCACCTTCGAGCATCTTCCCAATACCCCGGCCCTCATTCACCTCAGAACCGGAGGCGATCCCACAGCTCGCCGAATCGAGATTCCGAATTCCGTCCGGACCAGCGGAGGCGGAGCGGCCGTCATAAAGAAAGGCGACAATTTCCCGATGGACGAAGCCTTCACCTTGATGGTGCGTTTCAAGAGCACCAAAGGCGGAGGCACTCTCGCTTCCCGTGCCCCTTCGGATGGCAAGTGGGCTCCGGGAGGCAAAACTCTTTTCCTGAAGGGTGGCAAACTTCATTACGATGTCGGCTGGGAAGGTGAGATTGGGGGCGGCCCGAACGTGGCCGACGGCAAGGAGCACCTCGCCCTTTTGGTCGGAAATGAGAAAGGAGCAGTCGCTCTCTACCTTGACGGAGAGAAGATCGCGTCCAGCAAGAGTCTGACTTCCAAAGATAAAAAGAAGCACGTCTTTCAAATCGGAAAAACGTCGCGTGACTTCGGAGGCGACTTTGACTTTAGCAAGGGATCAATCTCACAGGTCCTGTTCTGGAAACGCAGTCTCGACGGAAAAGAGATCGCCACCGTCAGGGAAAAGAAAGTGGAGGAACTCAACACGCCCGACTTTCACTGGAAGAAGCCGGAAGCCACTGTGGGGCCAAAACCTCAACTCCTCGACGTCAAACCCCACCCCGGTTTCGAAGCCAAACTTGGTCTGGCGGCATCGAAAGGACTCAAGATCATCGATGCCTGGACCCAGCCTCTCGAAACCTCCGACCACGCCGAGATTGTTTCGGCTTGGGACGAAGGCGCATTCAATCGCGGCAAGGAAATCTACAACCAGCTCTGCATTACCTGTCACGGCACCGACAAGCAGGAAGGGTCCATTCCCATCGCCCTCAAATTTCACGAGGGTCAGTTCAAGAATGGCAACGACCCCTACCGCATGTTCCAGACGCTTGCCAAGGGTTACAACATGATGATGCCCATGCCGCAGTTCACCACTCGACAGAAGTACGACGTCATCCACTACATTCGCGAGGAATATCTCAAGAAGCACAATCCATCGCAGCTCAGTAAAGTCGATGACGCCTATCTGGCCTCACTTCCACGCGGGATGTCGCAAATCGAAGAGAAGGAATCGCGAAAGAAAGTCCCGCCATACAAGCAGATGGACTTTGGCAATGTCCTCTTCGGCACCTATCAAATCGAACCCGGCCCGATCAACGAGGACGTCAACATTGCTCAAAAGGCCATCGCGATCCGTCTCGACGAAGGGCCCGGCGGCATCTCGAAAGGCAATGCCTGGGCCGTTTACGATCACGACACTATGCGACTCGCCGCGATCTACACCGGAGACGAATTCGTGGACTGGAAAGGCATTGATTTCGACGGCTCCCACGGCACTCACACCTCCATCGTCGGGAAGCGCATTCTTGTGAACGACGACAAACCCGGCTGGGCCCATCCTGAAACCGGGTCCTGGGAGCCCATTCGTGTGAAGGGAAAGGACGGCAGACTCTTTGGTCCGCTGCCAAAGGACTGGGTGAAGTTCAAAGGGATCAAACGTGGAGTCATCCGCTACACCGTGGGAAAAGCTGAAGTAAGCGAAAGGGTCACAGCCAACGATGATGGTTCTTTTACTCGATTCCTTGTTCTTAGCGGAAACTCTTCCGATTTGATTGTTCGTGTTCGCCGGTCGGAGGGAGAGAAAGTTGACGGTAACTGGAGCGTCCAGGACGGGAGCCTTTGTTACAAAATCCCAGCCAACCAGGACTATATACAGTTTCATTTTCTCCCATCCGGCAAGACCGAGGTGTCCACTCACAAAGCTGGATTTACCGGCCTCTTGCATCCACGTATCGCACCCACCGTCGTCACCACCAAGATCCAGCGTGGCGACGAGTCCGGCGCCTTCGCCGTCGACACCCTCACGGTCCCGGTTCAAAACCTGAATCCCCATCAGTCATGGATGCGGACCAGTGGGTTTGATTTCTATCCCGATGGCAAACGGGCCGCGGTTTGCACCTGGATGGGCGACGTCTGGATCGTGGAAGGCATCGACCAACTCGAAGGCACCCTGAAATGGAAGCGCATTTGCTCGGGTCTTTTCCAACCTCTCGGTCTCAAGATCGTGAACGACAAGATCCACGTCACTTGCCGTGATCAGCTCGCCCGCCTTCATGACCTCAACGGCGATGAAACGATCGACCATATCGAGTGTCTCAACAGCGATCATCAGGTCACCGAACACTTCCACGAATTCGCGATGGGTCTTCAGACCGATGACAAGGGCAACTTCTACTACGCCAAGTCGGCACGCCACGCCAAAGACTCGCTGGTCCCCCATCACGGCACGCTTCTCCGCGTGTCACCTGACGGTTCCAAGACCGACATTCTTGCGACTGGCTTCCGTGCCGCCAACGGAGTTTGTCTCAACCCCGACGGCACCTTCATCGTGACCGATCAGGAAGGTCACTGGAATCCCAAGAACCGCATCAACTGGGTCAACGGCGAGGGTCCCAAGGAATTCTTCGGAAATGTCTACGGCTACTCGCCAGTGACCGACACCAGCGACGAAGCGATGAAGAATCCCCTCTGCTGGATCACCAACCGCTTCGACCGATCACCTTCGGAGCTTCTCTGGGTGCCCAAGAACGCCAAATGGGGATCTCTCAATGGCCAGCTCCTCAATCTCAGTTACGGCTACGGAAAGATCTACGTCGTTCCTCACGAGACCATCAAGGGCGAACGCCAGGGCGGACTCTGCGAGCTTCCTTTGAAACAATTCCCAACCGGGATCATGCGCGGTCGCTTCCATCCAGGCGACGGCCAGCTTTATGGTTGCGGAATGTTTGCCTGGGCAGGGACGCAACGAAAGGCCGGTGGCTTCTATCGAATCCGCAAAACCGCTGCTCCAGCCATTCTTCCCACCAAGATCGAGGCCAAAGGCAATACCGTCACCTTGACCCTTTCCGATTCCATCGGGTCGGTCAGCCCGTCCGACTTCAAGGTGAAAGCCTGGGATCTCAAGCGCACCCGCAACTACGGTTCCAAGCACTATAACGAGCGTGATTGGAAGGTCACCGACGCCAAGATCTCAGGGGATCGTTTGATCCTGACCATTCCCGACCTCGAACCGACCTGGGGCATGTCGATTGAAATGACCCTGACCGACAAGAAGGGCGAAAAAGTCCGCCGCCTCATTCACAACTCGATCTTCGAACTTCCGAAGTAAAGCGAGTCCCCCGACTCACCTCCCTTCACTCACCCAAGCGTCGGTTCCTTTTTGCCATGAAACTCTGCTCCTTCTTTCTCCTCTTCCTAGTCGTCTCCTCTCTGGCTGATGCCCGCAAACCCAACTTCATCTTCATCCTCAGCGATGACATTGCACAAGGTGACCTCGGGGTTTACGGACAGGAATTGATCAAGACTCCTCGCATTGACCAGCTCGCCAAGGAAGGCACGCGATACATGCAGGCCTACTGCGGCACCAGCGTCTGCGCCCCATGTCGGTCGGTCTTCTTCACCGGACTCCACTCGGGACATTGTCCGGTCCGCGGCAACCGCGAGATGGCTCCCGAAGGGCAATGGCCCATCCCGGCGAAAACAGTGACGATCGGTGAAGTCGCCAAGTCCGCCGGATACGCCACCTCGACCTTCGGCAAATGGGGCATGGGCTTTTTTGACACCTCCGGCAGTCCCTTCAAACAAGGCATCGACCGCTTCTTTGGCTACAACTGCCAGCGGCATGCCCATTCCTACTTCCCGACTTACCTCTTCGACAACGACCAGCCTGTCCGGCTGCCCGGCAACAAAGGGAAAGGCATTGGTCAAACCTACGCACAGGAGCTCATTCAGAACGAGATGATCAAATGGGTCAAAGAACACGCCAAGGATCCCTTCATGATGTTCTACGCCATCACCCTTCCCCACGGCGCTCATGAAATCGACGACCTTGGCATCTACAAAGACAAGCCATGGACCTTGAAACAGAAATCCTACGCCGCCCAGGTCACGAGAGTTGATTCCGACATCGGCGAGCTCGTCGACACCCTTCGCGAGCTCGGCATCGACAAGGACACCCTGATTGTCTTCACCGGCGACAACGGATCTTCGTTCAATCCCAAGTCGGAAATCGGAAAACTTTTCAAACAGGACGCCAACGGACTGCGAGGATACAAGCGTGGGATGTACGAAGGGGCTCTAAGACAAGCTGGTTTCGCCTGGTGGCCCGGCACCGTTCCCGCCGGACGCATCGATGAATCACCTTGGGCTCTCTGGGATCTCATGCCGACCTTCGTTGAAATGAGCGGAGCCACCCCACCCAAGGGATATCGAACCGATGGCAACTCCCTGCTCTCTTATCTCAAAGGAGGCGAAGCACCGAAGCGCGATTACTTTTATTGGGAACTCCATCGAGGCACCGTGGTGCAGGCGGCCCGCTGGGGTGACTGGAAAGCCGTTCGCAATGGCATCAACAAACCCATCGAAATCTACGACCTCGCCAAAGACCCTGGCGAAACAACCAACCTGGCAGACCAGAAGCCCGAGCTTGTTAAAAAAGCCGAGAGCATCTTCGCGGAAGCCCATGAAAAGGACCCGGAATGGCCTCTCACCGGCCCGACCAAGGCACAAGTGAACGAGGCCAAGAAAGCCTGGGCTGTGAAACGCAAGCGCGACAAGGAAGGATGGGTCCCGCCAAATGCCAAGGCTCTCAATTAGCGTTGTGTTCCAACTTTTTGGAACCTCCTCGCCAATCTCCAAAATGAGAGCCCTGACATTGTAACAGAGACTACTCCAAAATCTCTGTGTAGTTGTGGGTGCGGAGACCAAGCCGCTCTCAGGAGCGCCTGCGCCGGAGAGCAATGCCCATGACTCCCAGGGCACTGAGCAAAGTTGTTCCCGGTTCCGGGATGTTGGTGAGAGTCACTCGCCCGAGGACGGTGTTGCCCACTCCGGCGGCATTGAAGTCGTAGATGGTCGAATCAAAGCTCCCCGGAGAAATGTTGGCGAACGAGCCGAAAGGATCGGAAGCACTCACGAGAGAAATGGGATCGGAGGTCACCGTCCCTCCCGGTGGCGATGCCATCGTGTCGATGCCAATGATCCCGTTTCCAGGCGAAAAGGCAAAATCCTCGGCTTCTGTCCCAGCGTCATAGACCCGGGCAAAGTCAAGGGTGAGGGTGGAACCGAAACCACCCAGGAGAACCGACGAAACATCGATCGCGTTATTGTTTCCGATAAACCAGTCGTTCGAAGGCAGAAGCATGGCTGCAAACGAAAGCATGGTATTGGTATCACTCACATTGAAGGTGACGGTATTACTGCTTCCCGGGAAGAATGGTCCTCCATTGGCGATGGTGATGTTGTCACCGCTGGTGAGAGAACCTTGCAGGGTTCCGGTGCTTCCGACCTCGGCGAGTTCTTCAAGACCGGCGGATGCGGCAGAGCCGGTATCGAAGAAGTCGTTGGACCCGTCGTGAAAA
>JASFWU010000017.1:0-16067 GCA_050049035.1 Akkermansiaceae bacterium
AAAAAGCCTCTTGAAGCTGACCAACTTCTCCCCTTGCGTTGAAGTCCACCCGCCAACGAAAGTCCGGGAAATCTCGTACTAAATTCTTCAGGCAAGCCAACTCTCTCTCAACGTCCTGACCGGCCTTCACTTTGGCAATCTTGAATCCACGCCGGGCGGCTTCCTCAACCGCATCTACCGACATCGCAGGCAGGGTGGCGTGACTCGACGGAACCTCAATATCATCAAAGAGAGAAACTCCCCTTTCCCGGGCCAAACCATCGACCTTCAAACAGGCAGCGGTCCGCCGAACCAGCGGGAAACTTCGCTCGCCCGTCAGATCGACGAGGCAATCCTCAAGCGATGGATCGCCCAACTCCGGCCAGGGATGAATACAGCCAAAACCAGCGTCTTCACGAATCAGGGCACCATTAAAAACAGTCCGGTCGGCTCTGGAATTCAACCGCCCCGATGACTCAAGAGCATATCTCCAGACCCAAAGATCTTTCTTCATTCCCACAAGAAGGATTTCTTAATCCCGACCAGCTTGTCCCCTTCGTAAAGGCGCACCCGCCAGGACGACACATGCCCGTCCCTTAGATACTTGAGCCCGTTGACGACAATCTCGCATTCGCCTTTCTTCGACCGACCCGCCTCAACCTTCCTGGTCATGATCCGGGAAGCGGTGCGGGCCTGCCGATAGTCGAAGACCACCCTCACCGGCTCCTTTCCGGACAAACCGCGCCAGTGGAGGTGGTAGTAGTTTCCCCGCCTGAGATTGCGTTCCTCCAGAGTCACCGCGCCATAAAGTCGCTTGCTCATCTCGGCGCGAATGAAGGGGTGACCGTCGGAAATCTCGGTATCTTGCAAATGAAACTGCCGGACCCGCAGAGTCTCGGGACTCCCACAGGAGACCAAACCAAAAGCCGCCAAGAGGAAAAATAGCTTCACCGCGATATCCTCAATTTTCAGAGTTCAACATTCAACCCAAAATCCCTAGCATCCTCGCTGATGGACCCCGGTATCCGTGAAAAACTCGATGAATTCATCCGTCGCAAGGGACTGCGGCAGACTCCGCAGCGCGATGAAATCCTCGAGGTGATCTTTGCGTCGGACGAACATTTCACTCCGGACGAACTGCTCGACCGTCTCCGCGCGGCGGGCACCAAGGCTTCTCGCGCCACCGTCTACCGCACGCTGGGCCTCCTCACCGAAGCAGATCTCATCCACGAAATCGAACTGGGCGACGGTCAAACAACTTACGACCCCAACTTTCTCGACAACCCGAACCACAACCACCTGGTTTGCGTCGACTGTGGACGCGTGGTGGAGTTCGAAGACCAAAACCTCGATCTCCAAACCGAGTGCCTCACCCGCCGGATCGGATTCCGCGCCGTTCGACAAAGCCTGCGCATCGAGGCCACTTGCGAACGCCTGCGCATGGAAGGGTCGTGTCCCGAACTGATCGCCGCCCGCGTGAAGGGCAAGCGACTGCCCAATCGAAAAAAGTGAGAGTAATCATCGTCGCCTTTCTCTTCACCCTTCCCCTCGCGGCCCAGCTCCGCATCAAGGCGGATGGGTTCAAGATGCCGGAGGCCACCTTGCGAACCGTCTTCACCGAAACCATCGCCCGCTTTCCCCTTCCACCCGGCACCAAGGATCCTCCCATCTTTGTCTCCCGTCATCGCGACGGACCGATTGTCCTCTTTCAAAGAACCCCGCGAGGCGAGGTCGCGATGCAGCTCGATACCGGAGACTATTACTACGCCCAGATCATTTACCAGTTCGCCCACGAGCTGGCCCACATCCGCGCCAAGTTTCAACCCGTCGACCACGAGAACAAATGGCTCGAGGAAACCTTATGTGAAACCGCTTCGCTTTTCGCGCTTCGTTCGCTTGCCATCCACTGGGAAAAGAACGCCCCCAACAAAGCACTCAGGGACTTTCGCAAACATCTCAAAACCTATGCCCAACGTGTCATCGACAGCCGGGAACCTCTCACTGCCAAAACCGCGCCATCGTTTTATCGCAAACACCGCGAAACCCTTCGCAAGTCGGCCACCGAGCGAAAGCTCAACGGTTCTTTTGCCAACCTCATCCTTCCCTTCCTCGAGAAAGAGCCGGTCCACTGGCAGAGTCTTGCTCATTTCCCCCGGGTGAAAGGAGCCACCCTTCAACAACACTTCGAAGCCTGGCGAAAGGCGGCGCCCAAAAAACACCATCGCTTCCTCAAAAAAGTGGAAGCGATCTTTCTTCCCTGACCAATTCCATCTATCGCTGTCCCATGCAAAACAACTCCGGTATTCAACTCGGCATCCTTGGCACCCATCTCGGCTTTCTTGAAGCACTCGTTCCCGATGACGAAGGACGACTTCCACGAAATGCCGACGGCGAGTTCGTGGTGGCAGCGGGGGCCCGTGATTTGATGGAGCTTTCCCCGGTTCCCGTTGACCTGATTCAAATCTCCGCTTTTGGAACCACCCTTCCTGAGGAAACCGATGCCCTTCTGACCGAGCTTCGCACAATGGGACTCGAACCCCAGCTCGTGATGATGGTTGGTGGCGTCAATCCCATGGACCCGGCTGACGAGGATGAGACTCTTGCCCAGCTTCTCGTCAATCTTGAGGCCGCCAAACGCAACGGGGTCCTCCAGGTCAATTCCACCTCGGTGGAAACCTGGATGGAAGGCGCTCCGCCCAAAGATGAGGAGGAATTCCAGGCCCGCGTCGCGCAAAACATCAAGCTTCACTATCGCGCTTACGAAGAGGCCGGACTCGCGGACTCGTGCATCGAAAACTGGAACATCGAATTCCTACGGCCGGGCGAATTCCAGAACTTCACTTCCCTCGCCAAACTCAGACCCGTCATCAGCGGGCTCAACGAAAAGGTTGGCTCGCCCTTTTTCAAGATCCTCATCGATGCGGCTCACTGCGGTGACTCCGGATTAACCATCCCCGAAAACGAAGCCATTGTCGCGGAGCTCGGGGATGCCGACGAGGTTGGCCCGTTCCACTGCTCGGTTCCGACCACCCGGGGATGCCTTTCGGCCGACGATGGATGGGTCGCCGCGATGCTCACCGCCAACGCCAAAACCGGCAAACTGAAGAGCGCCTTCGTTGAGCTCTTCCGTCACGACGACCCTGCGCTCGAAGCATTACGAAAACTCGATCCGGGCCACGGAATCGATACCACCTTGGGACGAACCTATACCGAAGTCATGGTCGATGGCCTCATTGACACCACCCGTCGACTCAACAATCTGAAAACCCGCGGCATTCTTTAGCCCATCATTTTTAGATACGGGACCTCTCCGCTCGTAAAGTCGACCGAAAACCGGTCTGCGTGACGACTGCGACACATCCAACCCCGGGTTTGTGTTTTTTCGTCAACTTTATGTCACCGTCTTTCCATCGTGCACCTGTTCCGGCGACGATAAGGAGAGATCGTGCAGGCTACGAAAATTGCTTCTCCCGGATTCAAAAAGGTTGCCAACCCGGTGGATACCGGAAGTCTTCTGAGCGACCTTGTTCCCCTCGCCAACGAAGGACCATTGGCAAAGCAGGGACCATTTGATGTCTATCTCGCAAACGCTGATGCAATCCCCCACATTATGCTGGAGATTGGCCGTCAAAGGGAAATGGCTTTCCGGGCCGTAGGCGAAGGGACGGGACAAAGCAGGGATCTTGATCGTTATGATCCTTTTTACCTCCACTTGTTTTTATGGGACCGGGAAAGGAAACGTTTGGCCGGTGGATATCGAATTGCCCAAACCGATCTCATCCTTGATCAGTTTGGATTTGAAGGTCTTTATACGAGTTCTCTTTGTTCGATCGACCCGGCACTCCTCAATTATCTGAACCCGGCACTTGAGCTGGGACGTTCATGGATCAATGAAGAATACCAGAGGTCGCTGCACCCTCTTCTCGGTCTTTGGAAGGGAATTGGTAGGTTCGTCTCAAGCCATCCCCGCTACTGCAAACTTTTCGGGGCGGTCAGCATCAGCGGCGACTACTCCTCCATCTCTCGCGACTTGATCGTTCGTTTCTTCCGGACCCATGCCGAAAATCCGGTTTGGAAAGGAGCCCTCCGTCCCTTCGCGCCAGTCGAGGATCCTGCAACCAACAACGGGTTTGTGCCAGATACGGTGGCAGAAGTTTCCGCTGAAGTTTCCAGGATCGAAGCTGACGGGAGAGGCATTCCAGTCCTCCTCCGACAGTATCTCAAGATGAACGCCACGCTACTTGGCTTCGGTTATGATCCCGGGTTTCAAAACTGCCTCGATGCCACCGTTCTCGTGGATCTTCGAAAGGCTCCGTCGGTTCTCCTGACAAAGTATATGGGAGCAGACGGTTACCACGCTTTTTCCGAAGCTCACGGAGCAGATTAGTCCTTCCAGGCACTCGCAATCTGCTGTCCCAATTATTCACGTGCCTTTCGATAGAGAAAGGAATCCGAGGTCAGCAGGCTCACAAGGGCTTCCTTCATCGACCCGCCTGACTTGAGGTAAGCCTGGTCCATTTCGCGAAGGGTGGCGGCGTCATTGATGGTCTCATTCCGCCCCATGAAGAACCGGAAGAGATGGCGAAGAAACACCTGGCGGACATGCGTCGAACCGGCGAGGCGCTTGATCATCTCCAGCGAATTCTTCACCGGACCATTGAGGCCATCGTCATTGGCGCCGGATACCACTCCGGTGGAATCAACCGGTCGTTTCAACTCACGGGTCCGCCATCGACCGAAGTGATCGAACATTTCAAATGACTCCCCGAGAGGGTTCATCTTCTCGTGGCAACGCCAGCAATAATCATCGCGCGTGACTTCCATGCGTTCGCGGAGAGTCTTCTCGGGATCCTCGGGCAATTGGGCGTCCACGGTAATGGGAATGTCCGGAATTGTGTCTCCGAGAAGTTTCGTCCGAACCCAGAGTCCGCGACGAATGGCGTCGTTGTCAAAATTCCCCGACTTTGCCACTAGCCAGGAAGGTTGGGTGAGGACGCCCGCCCGCTGATCCGCAGGTAGTGCGATGGGCTGATCGGGAATCCACTTCCAGTCCGGTGGCAAATGATAAGCCAAATGCGCACCGCCGCTGCGCGCGACTCCCCTCACCGGCTTGCCCTCACGATCCCGTTCGAATTGCACAAAGGACAGATTGGTAGTGAGCAGATGAAAGAGAACCTTCCGATCCTGCCGATAGAGATAAAGAACCAACTCATCGGTATCTCTGACCAGAGCCTCGGGAGAGTGAGCGGGAAAGAGCTTCTCGTCCTTGAAGACATCCGCTGCTCCATCGTATTCAAAATACTCCCGGAAGAACTGCAAGATGCGCCCTTCCTCGATTCCTGGAATCGCGAGGAGTCGCCTGACTTCCTTCTCATACTGGAAATCATCGCTCTCTGCTGCCTTGAGCAAGGCTTCATCCGGAGGAGCATCGGTCAACGAGTAAGACAGTGCATAGGCGGACTCCCGGGCACCGAGTTTCACCCTGCCGTGCTCGTCGGGCGGCCCCGCCCCCCTTTCCGATCGATAAAGTGATTCAGGCTTCAACAAGATCGCCATGATGAGGTTTCTCACCCCCAGAAGCCGTCCGTCTGACTCAATACTATTCCGACAGAAGGCGATCAGCTCCGAGATCTCATCCTCCCGGGCCTTGCGTAAAAGGATTCGTTGATAAAGCCATTGAATGGCGGTCTGGAAATCCTCGTCCCCGGGAGCCGCACTCCCGGGCTCAATCAATTTGAAAAACTCGTTCGGGGTTTTTCTTCCACGTAGGATCTTTCCTTTCTCCTCGCGCACTTCCGCCAACAAAGCCGCTGCCAGTTTGGCGTTCGCCATCAACTGATTTAGATCGGCTCCGGCCAGACGATAGCTTTGATCGTAATCAGCAAAGCCATGACCACGCGACAAGGTGAAGGGTTTGACGAAGCCCGCGCGGGAGTCGATCCGGTGCATCTTCTTTTGATAGGCCTCCGGGCGAATCCGCCAAAGACGCGGTCTCGAAAATGAAGGAGGGACATCTCCCTCACCAAAAAGCTTCGAATGCGACAGATAGTTTCCGTAACCCGGCCGGGCGAGAAGATCCTCGGGAGGATGGCCCGATTCAGTTAACGCCTTCTTGATCCAGGCGAGCAATTCCTTGTGCTCCTTTTCTCCGGGTTGCTTCTTTTTCTTGGGAGGCATCTGGCCGAGCAAGAGCTGGTCATAGACCCGGTTCCAAACGCGCGGGTTCTCAGCGGCCGATCCCAGGTCCTCCAGTGACAGATCGCCTTTGGGTTTGGGATCCTCGTGACAATCAATGCAGTAGTTCTCGATAAAATCGCGCTGATTCCCTTTCAACAAGGAAACCCCAAGAACCAACGGTAAAAACCAACGCATCACTTCTTCTCCGCTAACACCAATCTCAACCCAAGCCAACGGGTCTCGCCATTGTTGTTGGACATTGGCACTTTTTGACGAAACGACGGATCGCAACTTTCAGCGACGCTGCACCACGCTCCACCACGATAAACGATCTCCCCGTTCTTTTTGACCCGGCCCAAAGGATCGGTCCCACCAGGAAGTTCTTCGAGATAGTTGTCGGCGACAAACTCGGAAACATTTCCCAGCATGTCATGGATCCCCCAGGAATTTGCTTCATACGATCCCACTGGTGCGGCACGTGCTCCGACCCGGTCATTCTGGGTTCGGTCGGCCCAGTAAAGTGAGTCATCGTCGGATAAAAGAGACACATCAGCAAAGTTGGCATGAGTGGAAAGTCCGCGTGCCGAGTCACCAAATGGAAAGCGTGTTTTGCTGCCCGCCCGGGCCGCGTATTCCCACTCGGCCTCGGTCGGCAGGCGGTATTCCCATCCTTTGGGCATCGCCCCCGCCTTCTCCTCGAAAGGTTGCAAGGTCTTCCCTCCGAAATCCTTGGCGGTGGGCCCTTTCACCTTCACATAGGGAAGATGACCGTATCGATGTTTGAGTGACTGAAAATTCGGGGCCCGCTTTCTCACGAGATAGTAATCGCCCATCGTCAGCTCATACTTGCTGATCCAAAACCCCTTCTTCAAGGTGACCGTGACCGGTGAGGCATCTCGATTCCGGGGAGTCTCTGAAGATCGCCGGCCCATCTCGAACTTTCCGGGCGGACAGTAGCAAAAGGTCATGCCCGCAGCATTGGTCCATTCCTGTCCCACCTTGGGATTTGATGGCAAAGGTCCCTGCACCGGCTGCTCGCCCGCCTTTTCCAAATCCGGGAGGCGAAGGTGGCAATTCAGGTTGAGAAAATTGGGATCCTTGGGGAGGTCCAGTCCGTCCTGATGCCCCTTCGCCTTCGTGGGGCAGGGATCGGGACATTCAAAAACAAAATGGTGGGTGTGCGCCCGCGACCGCTCGGCGAAGGCCTTCAGGATTCCATCCAACGTCCAGGGCTCGGATCTCCCCCGCGACGGCCAGATTCCCGAAGCCGGTTCAAAAAACTCCTCTTTTTCCTCCGTGCCGTCCTCCCGCTTCAGCTTACGGACCATTTTCTTCATGAAGCGATTTCCGTATCCGGTGAAATAGACCACGGTTGTTCCTCCGGCGGGAGTCTTGAAGGCAAAGGATTCGAAGAGCCTCCGGAAGTCGGACACATTCTCCACCTCTTCGACGGCATAGCCGAGACTCTTCAACTTCTTCGCAGCCGCAATAGCCCGTTCCTTCGCCCCTGACACTTCTTTTTCGTTGAACTGGTGATTGCAGATCACCAGGGCGCGGTGCGTCTGCGACCACACCGGAGCTACAAGGAGAGCAAGAAGTACGAGAAACCTCATACCAGAAGCTGGTTGATGGGACCATCGCCCGAGGCCTCTCCTTTCAAGGTGGCATCATGCACCCCGAAGTAGTCACGAGGCTTCCCAATGGCATGAAGAAGAGTGGTGAAGAAATTGCCAACCTCGCGGTGACCACTCTGGCCCCAATAAGGCATCTCGAGATAATGCCCGCCCAAGAGACCCGTCTTGGAGCCCGGGATCATGACCAACGGCCATTCCCAGCATCGCGAATGGTGACCTTCCGCGGCATCCGACATGTAGACGATGACGGTGTGATCGAGCATCGTGCCATCCCCTTCCGGAACCGCCTGAAGCTTCTTCATCAAATCGGCAATCAACTGGAAGTGGAACTTGCGGATCTTGATCATGCATTCGCGGGAGCTGAGATTCCCCGAACCTCCACCATGTCCGATGGTGTGTTTGCCCACCTCAATTCCAAAACCACCGAACTTCACTGAGAAGTAGGGGTTTCCGGCACCCGACGCGATGGTAACCGACCGCGTCAACCCGGCCATCAAGGCCGAAGCAGCGAGATCAAACTGGGCATCAAGCCGGTCGCACTCCACCTCCGAGGTGAACTTGTCGGTCAGGTCGGGTGCATTCTTGCGGAGCGTCCCCTCGATCTCACCGAGACGCGACTGGCGGTTTCGCATATCTTCGAAACCAGCGAGATGACTCTCCAGCTTGTCGCGCTCGGCGGCGGGCACCTCGCGCTCGAGCTTCTTGACGTCCGAAATCAGGAAATCGAGGAGATTGGTCCGGGCATTGAATTCCTTCTTCGAATTCCCCTCGGCAACGCTGCCAAAAAGATGACCGTAGGCGGTCATGGGTTGGCAAATGGTCGGCACCGGCTGGGCGGACCCACGCGCGGAGATGTTGTAAATGACATCATGGGCCGGTTTGTCCGAGATCCCGAGTCCGACGTGGGAAAACACCCCGCCCAAAGCATGGCCGATCGCAAAATCAATCGTTTCACCTTTCGGACTTCCGGAGTTTCCGACCCCACCACGGCAATTGTAGGCACCGAGTGCTCCGTAATCAGTGGAATGCCCGCCTCCCGCAATACGACCCGAGAGATTGTTGATGACCGTCAGCTGCTTCTGGAAATCCGCGACCGGCTGAAGGGCTTCCGGGAGCTTGAGATCGACCAACGATTGACAGACCGGTTTTTCCGAAATCTTGATGCGCCCGCGTCCGGCGGTGACGTTCTTCGTCTTGAACCCGTCAGGTGTTACCTGATCAGCCGGGAGGCCGTTCCCTTCCACGACAAAGAGAAACCTCGGCGGCATCGTCACCCCGGCCGCCTGGGCATGCAGCTGCTCCAAGAGCGGCGCAAAAAATCCCCCGCTCGCCGTAAGAGAGGCTGATTTGAAAAAGGCCCTTCGGTTGGTCATAGCCTTCAGGCTAAAGCACTCATTCCCAATCGGCGAACGAAAAGTGCCTTCACTTCAGGCCAAAAACACCCCTTCAGAATCGATGGGAGATTCTCTCCGGCTCAACTTCTTTTCTTTGATGCCCGCGGTGATTTTCGCTTTGAGTCAAACCACCCCACCCCACCAAAAACTGACGCTCCTATTGAGCCTGGCAGGAGCCCAGAAAGTAAATCCACCAGAAACAAATCCCAGAAGTTTGGAGGTCTTATCCAACTTATAACAGGGACTCCCATTCGCCATCCAAGCAAACCTCCAGCAAGCGAGGCCAAAAAAACCGACTTGGGATGATTCGACCAACGCGCGAAAAGAAATGCAATCGCGGCAATCGGCAGCAACACCACGATCTTCAGCGCAACTCGAAGTGACGGCACCGGAAAGGTAAAGATCAAGCTCAACGCGACCACAAGGACGACCAGATTGATCATCACTCTCGTTAAGGTCACCCGGCGCTTCAGCATTCTCTTCAAATAATCGCCGACCATCTAACGCGGTCAACGCTCCACCTTCAAGAAGCTTCGTTGTTGTTGCGAGCCAGATAGGATCGGGTGATCAGTCGAAAGAAAAGGAGGAACGGGTAAACGAGAGTAAACCACATGACGAGAACTCCGGCTCCAACGACCTCCGGCATGAAGTTCTTCTGTCTCTCAAGCAAAACCGCAAGAATGCCCGCCACCGTCAGAATCAAAGTGGCGAATCTGAAGTCAGCTCTGATCAAGAGATAGCCCAGAAAGAAGAAGGGGTAGACGGCAAGGCGAAGAAAATCGTGCGGGATCCCAAAAAAATTCAACTCCTCCGGCCATGCCCGATCGCCAAAACTGATCCAAAGAACGAAGATCTGGATCGCTGATGCCCACAGGGCGAGGACTTGGATCATTCTTGAGGGCATTGAGATGTTTCACTCAAAAAGCCCTTCGATCTGTTTCCGCAATTGCGTCCCGGCCTTTTGATAATACTGGTCGGCAACCTTGGTGTCACCGGTTCGCTCCATGAAGACTCCGGCGTAGGCCTGGGCCTCCTTGTCGGTCGGACGCAGTCGCGCCACCAAACGGGAGAGCAAGGCCTGGTCAGCGAGGGCGAGATCCTTGTAAAGGGTGATTTTTTCCTTTCGATCCTTGGTGCTTTCGAAGACCAGAGTGGCGTCACTTCTCACTTTGGTCAGGAATACTCTCCCTTCGATTTTTGAGATACTCATGGGTAGTTCCTTGAGATCCCCATTCAAACTCAGCTCACCCAGGGCATTGAGCAAGGCGGTATCAAGGAGAGGGAAAAACTTCTCGGGCAGTTTGCGGGCCGCACGTCCGAAGCCCACCTTTCCCGGCGACTCGGTGGAAACATTGGCGGAAGCCGTTCCCGCCCCGGTGATGCGAAGCTTCTTCTTTCCCAGAGCAAGGAGGATCGCACCGGAGGCAGTCGGCAAAGTACGAGGTCCGTAGGAGACGTCCGAATTACAGTTGGGGCGATCCCTTCCCCAGGGCTGCAAGATCAAGCCTCCGTTGTGAGTTTCGGAGAGGATCAAAAAGGACTTCATGTAATCGAAATACTCGCGGAGTTTCTCAGGCTGATTGCTTCGGGCCGCCCCGAGGATACTCCAGAAGGCGTGCATGTTGGAAGCCGCGTGACCATCGAACCCGTTGCCTTTACCGATGACGCAGGTATTGGCGGCATGCTCGCCGAGATAAGTCCAGGAATCCGGTTGGCTTCCAATCAAATGGGCGACGGCTCCCATCCCGACCGGAGCGAGGTGCCCACCGGTTCCCGTGGTCTTGAAGGGTTTGGTGGGTTCAGGAGCGACTTTGTAGCGAGGGTTGTTTCGATCGACACGACGAATCCCGTCCCCCTTGTGTTCGGTCAGGATGTTGGTGGCCGCCTCCCTGGCGATCCAATCCGTCGGCTTCCACCGAGGGTCGGCCTTGGTGGGCCAGACAATCTCGTATTCGCCGATCCCATCCATTCCGGTGGGGCAAACGTAACCCGGACCACGTCCGCTCAGTCCTTTGGAGGGATCAGCCAGCTTGATGATGGCATGACGACGGCTGAGATCGGCATCATTGAGTTTGTCCGCATTGCCAAAGGCGTAGGCGATGTTGAGTGCGGAAGGCGATGAGCTGTTGAGGTAGTGCTGGTGGATATTGCTGTAGAGGCGTTCGTCGAAAGGAAGGCCGGCCTCACGAAAGAGGCTCATCCCGACCATTTGAAGACCTGAGATGGCCGCAATCGAGGCGTAGGGCTTACGCCCGGTCACGCGAAGATTGATTTGGGAGCGATGCGTGTAAATGCCATCGCCATTATGGGAACCCTGCGGCATGGCCTTGGCCAACGACTCCATCGCGGACTCCAGCTTGCGATCCTTGGTGAGGAGATAGTATTCGCCCATCACGATGGAGTCATACCCCCAACCCCACATTGCAAACCCTCCGCCAGCCGGGTCATATTTTTTGCCATAGTATCGCGACATGCACTCTTTCACCAGGCGGTCGTACTTGGGGATTCCACTCCCCATCAACGCCAGGAGCTGGTGGGCGTGTCCATGCGGTCCTCCGTAGAAAACGTTGGCTTTTTTCCAGTTGGAACTTTCATAGTCCATCACCATGAAGTCGCACAGCTCCTCCAGCATTTGCTCCGACCGTTTGCAATTGTAGGGAAAGGTCGGGGCAAAGCGTCCCACCTGCCGGAGTTGGATGATCACGGTTTGCTGACTGGCTCGCGAACCTCCGGGGTAGATCAACAACTCCAACTTGCCATCCCCTCCCTGGCTGTCCTCGAGATGACCGGCCAACTCCAACATCGGACCATCCCATCCGCCACCACCGCGAAGATTTCGCCCAAAGCGATGTGAGGTTTTGAATTTCTTACCGTTTGCACCAATGATGATATCGCCCGGGCTGATCAGTCCTTTGGCGGGAGACTTCGCATCCTTAAAGACATACTTGACCACCAGCTCATCGGGCCGATCCGGATAAATGCGCGCGCGGATCCCGGTTGGTCCAAGATTGAGCAACCACTTCACATCTCCCAACTCCTCGGCCATTTCCTGATCGTAAAAGCTCCGCAGCTTGGTGTCCCACGGATAGCCGCCACGCTCCATGATGGCGGAGAGAGGCGATGAAAAAAGCAGAAACAGGACAAGGGATCGGTATAACTTCACGGGAAACTAATGGAGTGAAAATTGTAGGCGTCGCCAGATGATTCCGAAGGCCTTTCCGGGACCCAATGATGCCTAATACCGAAACCCATTTGTTGAAAGTCGAAACGAGCGCCTCGATGAGCTCAGCAGTTCATCTATTCCCGCACAACCGCATAGAACCGGCGGGGTCCAGCTGAGAAGGCACCATCGATGGTAAAGCTTGTGGTTTCACCGCCATCTGGGATTCCGGTCGCTCCGTCCAAAGCGATCCACTGGCTGACCGGAATGGAGAGATCGTCGCTACTCACGATTCGGAACGTTGAGCCCAAGCCGGGTGACTCCCAGACGATGGTGAAATCATCGGAACCAGGACTTCCCGATGAGGTCGAGATGATCGTCACTGAAGTGAACGGAGAAGAAACCATGGCACTGAGCGGCACTCCGATACGTCCAAAATCCGAAATTGCTTCAATATCTTCATCACTGAGTGCACTGGAAAAGATCGCAAGATCATCGAGCTGGGCATTCAACTCGCGCCCGTTCGCAACCGGATCATCGCCGATATTCCAAAGCTGTCCGGTAGCGCTGTAAATGGAAGTAACACTGGGGTTGGTGGCTTGACTGGCAATGGGACCGGCCAAGACGCCATCGACATAAAACCGACCTGTCCATCCGCCAATCCCATCGCTCTCCCAGCTCATCGCAATGTGCCTCCACTCTCCGACCGAGGCAGTCCCGGCTGCCGAGTCCAAACCCACACTTCCGCCTCCGGAGTTATCGAAGCGGAAATCGAACGACGTGCCGTTCACATTCAGCCCCCAGTTCTCGGTTCGGGTTTGGAAGATTCCATCGTAACCCGGGTTGTCGTCCATGTTGACCCATGCCATCAGGGTAAAGGCGGTGGCCGGCCCTCCGTCCGGACCAGCAGTACCGAGCGCATCGGCGACCTGCATGGATGCATTCCCGGGAAGGTCAAGAGAGGCGGATCCGATGAGCGGGTTGGCAGTCTCCCACGAAACGGTCCCCTGATTGGTCATTGCAGTTTCGGGATTGCCAAAAGGTGCGGTATCATTTGCAAGACTGCCGACTCCCTCATCGAAGTTGTAGTAGGAAATCAACTCGCCTACCACTCGCGGAAGAAAGTTGTCACTTGGATTGTTCGGGTCCGTTCCATCCTCGATTTCCCGACCATCCGGAATCCCGTCGCCATCGGTATCAGCGGAAAGGGGGTTCGAGAGAAACGAACTCCCGATGGAAGAGTCAACCTCATCACCATCGCTTAACCCGTCGTCATCTGTATCGGAGTTCAACGGATTGGTGCCCGCCGCGATTTCGTCCCCGTCATTCAGATCGTCGTCATCCGAGTCGGAATCAAGTGGGTTTGTCCCGTGAACTTCAAGTTCCTCCTGATTGGTCAGGCCATCATTGTCGGGGTCGCCAGCCGGACCTTGAGGGCCGTCATTTGCCCCGGGAGAGCTTTCACCGGCACTACCATCAACATTAGGATCCAAACCGGCCGCCACCTCGACATCGTCGGTCAAACCATCGTCATCCGTATCATTGGTGGTCGGGTCGGTGAATACCGGGGTTCCAATACCGGGGTCAATTTCATCTCCATCGCTGATCCCGTCTCCATCAGTATCAGGATTCAAAGGATCTGTTCCGGTATCTGTGGGATTTTGATAGTTCAGAGTATTTGTTTCATTCGCATCCGGGATCCCGTCAAAATCGGAGTCACCCGGGACACTGTCGAAGACAAGAGTGAGCTCGGCGGCCATGCCATCTCCTTCAAGGGAATCGAAGAAGAGTTGCCGGTTTCCTGCCGACTCGATGGCAAGTCCTGCATTCAACTCACCATCGGCCAGCCATTGCGAAAGGACTGCTTGCAAGGCAGTGGTATCGAGATTGATCACCAGGGAGTCGGCCACTCCGACCTGGCTGTTAAACGCTCCTGTTCCCAGAGCCGGACCGGTGTCTGTCCCAAACTGAAAAACCGGTGGAGCGGGCAGTGCTCCGGAAGGAGAAGCTCCGCCTCCCTGGCCAAACCAGCTTACCCCGTCGGTCCCCCCTTGGCTGGCTGGAGCAGCCTTGTAGATGGCACAAACCGCCCCCGCGGTTGCCGAATAGCCCGGGGCACTCCCTGCACTGGTGCCTTGAATCCATCCGCTGTTCTCTGCAACCAGGGGAAAAATGGTAAAGTCCTGGGACCCGTCGCCATTCAGACCATCACGTTGATTCCGCTCGTAGAGAGTAAAGGTTGCCGAATTGAGGGTCGCTCCTGCGGTAATCGGAGCCGAAAGCGAACTGACATCGAAACGAAAGATCCCGTGACGGGGCGAGTTCGGGCTATTGTTGTTTCCCATGATGACCTCGCCTCTCCCGCCAAAATTATCCTCGCCGTCCCGCTCGACATTGAAGGCAGGAATTCCCCCGTTGTAGGAGAGAAATGAATCAGCGGTGGCGGTGAGGGTTTGCCCCTTTCCGGCCTGACTTGAGAGAACGAAGAGGCCGACGGTGAAAGCGTGCGTGCTGTTTTTTTTCATCTGGGTTGGGAGGTCGCAAATTTGAGGACTTTGGTCCAGTTGATGTAGGTTGGATTGGGTCGGATCACGATCACAAAAAAGACCCCCCGGAATCCCGGGAGGTCTTGTTTTGGATTGCCTGCGAAAGAACTAGACTTAGGGAGCCTCCTCGACCCGGAAGAACGCTTTGGACGATCCGGGGAAAGGATTGGAGAACGGACCAACAATGACCGACTCTCCGGTCCCGGCGACAGGAACACCGATCACGGTTTCAAAACCCAGAAGGTCGGTATCGGCCGTGATGATGTAATCGACTCCGAGGCTGGAATTGAAGGTCAGTGTGAACTCATCTGTCCCGCCATTATAGACGATGCTCGAGATCGCGAGTTCCGTCGTAATTCCTCCTCCAATGTAAAGATTGGTGGCAGAGACGGTGTTACTCAGCAACTCGTAAGGACCATCCTGACTTGGCTCGATTCCAGGAGCAGCGGAAATCTCGAAGTGAGATCCTCCTCCACCTTCCCACCAGATGTAGACCAACTCGTGGACCCCGGCCTCGAGGAATACCGAAGCGCGGGTATTGGAATCACCGGTTCCGTTCTCGAAGTAGACTTCGTTTGCGTTCCCGGGACGAAGACTTCCGGCACCATCCATGCTCAAGAACCTGTTCTCGGGATTGGTGAAACGAAGCAGGAACCCGTCATCCGAACGGACCTGAATGGTGTAGTTACCGCTCACAGAAGCGACCACGTTGGCCCGGGCGATCATGGCAATGTTATCGGTGCCGCCACCAGGATTCGGATCTCCCGGGAAGGGAGCCGAAGGATTGAAGCGACCGGCATTGGCACCATCGTCGGCATGATTCAACTCAGAAAGAATGGTTGCCGTTGCGGTGCCTGGGTCGGCGGCATCGCGCAGGTAGTTCATCGTATTGGTGAGGTTGCCGACTGATGCCCCGTAGTAGATATAAGTCGACCATCCGGTCTCTCCTCCGGTTGGAAGCGGAGGAAGGATACCTTCAGGGATGGCTCCCCAGCGGCTTTCAGGAACAAGACCCGATGTATCGCCAATCAACTCCCAGGTTGAGGTGGCATTCACGCTGGTGAAAAGGCCCGGTGCCCAGCTGACTTCCTGGTAGGAACCGCCGCCAATCTCAAAGCCAATGAACTCGACGAGATAGTCACCCGCAGTCGGGAAGTTGCAGAAGGCAAAGGCATTA
>JASFWU010000018.1:0-16060 GCA_050049035.1 Akkermansiaceae bacterium
CGAATAGTCGGCGGCCATGAGGGTAAACTCCGGACCGCGGGGCACAAAGGCCCGGCGGAGCTCCCGGCCCATCTCCGAACGAACCGGGATGTTTTGCAAATTGGGGTCGGAGGAGGCCAAACGCCCGGTGGCGGTGACCAGTTGATGAAGGTGCGTGTGAACCCGGCCGGAATGTTCCGAACGATGCGCGGGGAGGGCATCGACGTAGGTTGACTTGAGCTTGGTGGCTTCCCGATAGCTCAGGATGTTGGCGACAATGGGGTGTTTTGGAGCCAGCGAAGAGAGGGTTTGTTCGTCTGTTTTGAACTGTCCCGTTTTCGTCTTCTTGGGTTTCTCGACGAGCTGCATCTCGCCGAAAAGAATCTCACCGAGTTGCTTGGGTGAATTGAGATTGAAGGGGCGGGCGGCCTCTTCTTCGATTTGGGCCGAGAGAGTGGTGATTTGCTCTGAGAGAACCGAGGCCACCTCATCGAGAACTCCCTGGTCAAGGGTGATGCCTTCCGCCTCCATGGCCACGAGAACCGGAAGAAGGGGAGCTTCGATCTCCGTCATGACTGCGAGGAGATTCAATTCTTCCAACTGAGGCTTGAGCTTTTGGTAAAGCTGAAAGGTGACATCGGCATCTTCGGCGGCGTACTCGGCGAGGGTTTCCGTGCTGAGTTCGGATGGATCGAGTTCGCCCTTGGCGGCCTTCTTTTTGGCGGCCGCCGCGAAGAGATCGTCTTCGTCTGCCTGGTCGGTAAAAAGGTCGACCAGTTTAATCGGGGAGTAGCCGAGGAGATTTTCCGCGAGCGAATCCATGCTGTGTTTTTGGTCAGGAGCGACCAAGGTGTGGGCGAGCATGGTGTCAAAGAAGGGACCTTCGACGATGAGGTCGTGCGAGCGGAGGATGGCGAGATCGAACTTGAGGTTGTGTCCGATTTTGAGAGCGCCCGAGGTGAAGGCGGGCAGGAGCTTGGCCCGTTGTGTCTCCCAGTCTTTGACCGGAAGATAAAAGCCCTCGCCCGGCTTTAGGGAGAAAGCGAGACCGAGAAGTTGGGAGGAAAAGCGGTCGAGCGAGTTGGTTTCGACGTCGAAGCAAAACTCCGGAGCTTCGATCAGGCGGGCCACCAGGCCGTCGAGATCCGAATCCGATTCGACGAGTTGATATTCGTGGGGAACATCTTCCAGGGTTTTGAGGCCTTCGAATACCGGCGTCGCAGTCGATTCGCTGCTGTTTGAGGCGTCGCCGAACAGTCGCTTGGTCAAGGTGCGGAATTCCCAGGTTTCAAAGAGCGACTTGAGAGTTTCGTGATCGGGTTCCTCAAGCTTGAAGTCATCGAAGCTCTCCTCCACCGGAGCATCGATGATGATGGTGGCGAGCTCTTTGGATAGGCGGGCTTGTTCGGCGAAGTTGGTGACGTTTTCCTTTTGCTTCCCTTTGAGCTGGTCGGTGTTCTCCAGCAAGCCCTCGACCGAGCCGAATTGCGCCACGAGCTTTTTGGCCGTCTTCTCCCCGATGCCCGGGACGCCCGGAATGTTATCGGAGGCATCGCCCCAGAGGCCGAGAATATCGATGACCTGGGAAGGTGATTCGATCGACCAGTTTTCGAGGATCTTCGGGAGATCGAGAATTTCGTGGTCCGATCCCTGTCTTCCGGGTTTCCACATCGAGGAATGTTCCGAGACGAGTTGGGCAAAATCCTTGTCCGGCGTGACCATGAAGGTGTCGAAATCTCCGGTGGCGTCAGCGCGATGCGCGATCGTGCCGATGATGTCGTCGGCCTCGTATCCGTCCATCACCAACACCGGAATCCTGAGAGCGGCACAGAGTTTCTTAACTTCGGGGATAGCGGCCGCCAGTTCCTCGGGCATGGCCTCCCGCTGGGCCTTGTATTCCGGGTAAAGTTCGTGGCGGGAGGTCGGTGCCGAGGTGTCAAAGGCGACCGCGATATGAGTGGGTTTTTCCCGCTCGATGATGGTGAGGAGAGTGTTGGTGAACCCATAGATGGCGGAGGTGTTGATTCCCTGGGAATTCGTGATGGGATTGCGGATAAAGGCAAAATGGGCCCGGTAGACGAGAGCCATGCCGTCGAGGAGGAAAAGTCGCGAGTCTGCCATCGGAAAGACCATTTCGCGGCTTTGGTCAAAGGTCACGGAGAAAAGAAAAATTGGTCACTTTGACAGCGTGACAAATCCCCGGACGTTCTCTAAGTTCCCCAGACACCTGCTATTCTGCGTCATGAAATACCTCCTGTTTGCTGCGATTGTTTTTGTGCTCTTTTTCCTCGGCTACGTTTTGGGGCCATCCCTCAACCCGATGCTGGTCACCCAGAATGACAATTCCCTGGTGCAAGAGGTGGAAGTGAACGGATGGACCAAGGTGATCAATCTGGTCGAGTACAAGGATGAGGATCTTCCTACGAAAATCACCGTAAAGCGCTCGGTGGACGCAAAGAAGGTCAGCGATTCGAGCGAAGTATCCCTGATCAAGGGGGAGGAAGTTGAGCTTTTGAATCGGGAGGGAAATGATCTGGTGGTCCAGAAAGGCGAGGATGGAAGCAAAGTTCTTGTGAGTCCCAAGGCCACTGATCTTTTTGATTTCCTTGCCAAGCGTGAGTTCAATCTCTCAGCGACAAAGGCGGTTGGCGGCGGGACTGTCGCTCAATTGAACCCCAAGCCTGTTCCGGCTCCCACCCCGACTCCAACTGCCACCCCGACCCCTGCGCCAATGCCGACTCCCGCGCCGACACCGGCGCCGGTCGCAGTGACTCCCACCCCAACTCCAACTCCGGCACCGACGCCAACCCCTGAACCGACTCCCGAGCCCACTCCGGAACCTGCGGCCACCAGTCTGACTTCCGAGCAGATTGTCGAGCTCATGAAAAAGAGCATCGGCGGAGGAGCCGTGAAAGAATTCACCCTTGCTCAAGTCAAAGGCTGGAAAGCCACCGAGGAAGAGACCATTGACGGAACGACTTATCAGACCGGCCTCGCGGCTTATGAAGCCGAGACCATCTTCGGAGTGCGTCCGGTACAAGCGAAGGCCCTCATCAAGGACGGCAAGATCGAGCGTTGGGTTTACGCCAAGAGTGGAATGGAGATCCAGTAGGGTTTCCGATTACCGCATCGCGGCGAAGCGCTGTCTGAGGAGATCCCGCTGTGAGAGATCTCCCGCTTTGCTTCGTGCGTCTGTGATCCACTCTCGTTCGAGTTCATTCTTCGTCGGGCGCTTGGTCTCGTAGTAAACGCCGAACTTTCCGGGCGAGAGATCCTGCGAGAGCTCCATGGCGGCTGCCACCGACTCAAGATCCTGGGATTCTTCATCGACCAACTCAAACATTCCTCCTTTGCGAGGGATGCTGTCATCGAACGATCCGGGATTAAACATGGTGCACTCGGAGAGAGTCTCCACCACTGCGAATCCGGGGTGAAGGATGGCACGCTCGAACATTTCGTTCATGTGTTTGACCTGGGCCGCATGAGTGCGGGCAATGAAGGTGGCTCCGCTGGCAACGAGCTGGGCCATCGGGTTGATCGGTTGATCGATTGCTCCGCGGGGATCGGTCTTGGAACGCTGTCCGATCGGGGTGGTCGGAGAGGTTTGATTTTTGGTCAGCCCGTAGACGAAGTTGTCCATCACGACGTAGGAAAGATTCACATTCTTGCGCGCCGCGTGATTGAGGTGGTTGCCTCCGATCGAGAAACCATCGCCATCACCCCCAAAGACAAACACGTGAAGGTCGGGGCGAGACAAGGAGATTCCGGTGGCAAGGGGAAGGGCCCGCCCGTGAATAAAGTGAATGCCGTGGGTGTTGACGAAGTAAGGGAAGCGGGAGGAACACCCGATCCCCGCGACACACACAATCTTCTCGTGGGGGATTTCAAGCTTCTGAACCACGTTGAAGAAGGAAGCCAGCACGGCAAAGTCGCCGCAGGCCGGGCACCAGGTGGGATGGTCGGCCTTGAGCTGTTTCTTTGTCAGCTTTTCAGTGGGGGCGGCAGAGGTGGTATCGGACATGGTGAGGAAAGGGGATAATGGGTTACTTTTGCAGAAGGATTTCGACGGCACTGGTGATTTCCATCACCCGGAAACCGAGGCCTTCCACTTTGTTGAGGGATTGAATCTTCGGGTTGCAGGTCTTGGCTCTTAGCAAGGTGGCAAGCTGACCGCAGCCGTAGGCGCCCGAGTCATTCATCTCCGCCACGAGGACGTGTTGGTAGGAATCGAAGAGGCTCCCGAGGTCGTGGGGCATGGGGTGAAGGTGACGAATGTTGATGGAACCGACTTGATGGCCTGCGCCCAGTAGCCGGTCGGTGGCTTCCTTGATCGGTCCGAAGGTCGAGCCCCAGCCGACAAGGAGAACATCGCCCTCTTTAGCCCCGTGGATCTCGGGGTTGGGGAGGGATTCGGCAAGCTTGGTCAGTTTGGCCCGACGCTTCTCGGTCATCTTTTGATGATTCTCCGGATTACCCGAAGGGTGACCCCATTCGTCGTGCTCGAGGCCGGTGACGACCGGGTATTTTCCTTCGGAAGACCGTGCCCCGGGAGGAGAATGTCGCGTCAGTTCATCGAGCGGGTAGGGCTTGAAATCTGTCCCCCGCTCCGCGAGGTCGAGGGTGGGTTCCTGCCAGTGGAGATCGAGATCGGGTTCCTTGAAGGCTTCGAGGCGGGTTGCGAGAGCCTGATCGGAGAGGATGATGACTGGAGTCGAATATTCCTTGGCGAGGCGGCAGGCTTCGAGAGCAGTGTAGAAACAATCTTCGACATTCCTGGGGGCCAGCACAATGCGTGGAGCATCGCCGTGGGAACCATAGATGGCCTGCAAGAGATCGGATTGCTCCACCGAAGTCGGAAGTCCGGTGGAAGGTCCGCCGCGCTGAATGTTGACCACAATAAGTGGCAATTCGGCCATGCTGGCATATCCGAGGGCCTCCGCTTTCAAGGCGAGACCGGGACCGGAGGAACCGGTGATGGCAAGGTGGCCGGAATAGGAAGCTCCGAGAGCGAGGGCGACTGCGGCGAGCTCATCTTCGCACTGGATGAACATCCCATTGTATTTTGGGAGCTCCGAGCGGAGGAACTCCATGATGGTAGTCCACGGCGTGATGGGATAGCCGGCACCAAAGCGGCACCCGCCCGCAATCAAACCCAGAGCGAGCATGGTGTTTCCGTCGGTGGAGACGCGCTGGTCGCCTTCATTCTCGCCGGGTGACATCGGCATGTGGTCGATGTCGTTGACCGGCCAGGCATATCCTGCGTCGAAAGCCAGCATGGCATTGCGGAGAACGTCTTCGGATTTGCGACCAAACTTGCGGGAAATAATCTCGGTGAGTTTGTCCCGATCGAGCTTGTAAACCGCGCAGATCAGCCCGAGGACAAAAATGTTCTTTCCGCGTGATTTGGCGTTTCCTCCGATCGCTTCAATGGTGGCCGAGGTGAAGGGGACCCCGATATGAATGATGCCTCGTTCCTCGCGGATTTCTTCAACCTTGTCGGTATCGTAGAAGCAGATGCCTCCGTCCTTCAGAGTGTGAATGTGATCGTCGTAGGAGTGTTGGTAGAACGCCACCAGTGTGTCCGAACGATCACCGGGATGAAGGACCTCGCCCGAACCAAGGTGCACCTGGAAGATCGAGGGGCCACCCGAAATGGTACTCGGGATCGTCATGTAGGTCATGACCTCCTGGGCGGTCGAACCGGCGAGCTGACCGAGAAAGGCGCCAACCGACTGAATGCCGTCCTGGGAGTTGCCGGCGAGGCGAATGACGGCATTGCGAATCTCAGAAGCGGGAGGAGGTGTGGCGGTCTCAGGCATCTTGAAAAGTCGTTTTTTGGGGCGCGTTGATAGCCCCGCTGGCTGGTTTGATAAAGAAAAATCAACAGTCGCCTCGGGAAGTCCCCGTCTTCAAAAAACTGATGCCGGGGTCATCACCGGCCCTCTTCGGAGGACCGCTCGCGATAGATGAAATGCTCGAGGGAAAGACGGTCTGCGATTTGTTGGGCATCCTTGGCGCGGGGGCTACCGCTCTGGGCAATTTTTTCCGCCAGCTGGATCGCGGCCGGCCACCGTTCCTGTTGCTCCAGCAATGCCAGGGCTCCCTCAATGGCGCACTTGTTGAACCATTTCCATTCCAGGCTCGTCGTTTGGGCAGGGTCGAACTCCCGATTGATGACCGCGTTGTATGCTTCGTGGGCTTCGACCGGGCGGTTCAGCTTTTCCAGGGTTTGCCCCTTGATGAAGTTGGCCCGATGGCGGGTCGCGACAGGAAGGTCCTTCATCGCAAGGAGGTTTTGATAGTATTTGAGGGCTGCTTCGTGCTCCTCTTTTTGATTCGAGGCATCTGCGCCGAGGATGTTCAAGCGGCGACGGTCGGCTGCGGGAAGATTGTTTTTTTCAAGGAGCCGGTTGATCTCGAACAGGGCGGTGTCTTCCTGGTTTTGGTCGATCAGAAACGAGCAAAGACTGATCGCCGCTTCATTCGCCAGAACACCTTCGCCCTCCATCACCTGACGGAATCGTTTGACAGCATTGGTGTCTGCCGACTCCGTCTTTAAGGAGGCGGCGGTGAGAGCGCTGTAGAATTTCGCCGCCTCGACGAACGGGCTTTGCGGGTAGTTTTCGATTAGTCGTTCAAACTGGAGGTTGGCCTTGCCGGGCTCGATGTCTTCCTCGCTGGGCGGATTGCGGTAGGCCTGGCCCAGTTGAAAAAGGATGCGATCGGCCAGAGGGTGTTTCGGAAACCGTGTCACGAAGTCACCTGCCTGTTCGATGTTGCTTCCCAGGGCGAGAATAACGAGGAGGCGTCTTCCTTCGAGAAGGGGTTGCGTCGCCGGATCAAAGCGAAGATTGGCGGTCTGCGCTGCCGCAAGCGAAGTGTCGAATGGAGTGGTGAAGATCGCACTCTCGGCGAGGGCGAGACTGGCTTCGGCGGTGCGGGGGGTGTTGGGGAAGTTGGCGAGATACCGGCTCAGGAAGTCACGCGCCGAGGGATTATTCTGTGAGGCCAGATGGAGTCCTCTTTCAAGAATCAAAAAGGCACGCGCTTCGGGACGGTCCAAGGTGTTGGTGACCTCTCCGAGTTCCTTTGATTGCGGAGTTGTGAGAAGGGCGATTCCGGCATTGAGAGCGGCTGTTGAGGCGAGGTCGGCCTGTCGCGCTTCACGGGCAATCTCGCCGGCTTCCCGAAAGAGCTGGCTGGCTTTGGTGGGTTCTTTGAGTGCGAAACTTGCTTTGGCTGCAAGTGCTTTGGCATACGCCCTCAGAAACGGGGTGGTTTTGATTTCCTGGAGAATGGAGAACAACTGGAAGGCATCCCGGTATTCCCCGGTTTTCAATTTGAGATTGCCCAGCTCGAGGAGGGTTCGATTGACGGAAGGGGAGCCGGGATCGGAAAGGAGTAGCAGGAGAGTCGCCTGAAGACGGCCCTTCATCCGGGATTCTGCGGTCTCGGCACGCAAGGCCTGGGTCGCGGTGAACTCGAGGGCGAGAAGACTCCGGGGAGGCGGGATTGTTTCCGGGAGGGAAAGGGGGAGATTGGCGGCGGAGCTTCCCGGGGCAATCGTGGGAAAATCGGGAGGCGGGGGGAGGGCGGGCAGCCAGGTCGAAAGTTTTTCAAGAACTGGCGTGATCTCAAGGCGGTCGCGCCACTGCCTTAACCGGGCGAAGAAAAGGGGAAGCTTCGGGGAGTCGGGGTATTGCTCCAGAGTGGACAGCACGGCGGTTGCGGCTGCGTTTTCATTTCCCTCGAGAGCCAGACTGTCGACGAGGGCAAGTGTGGCCTCGTGGAAGAGGTCGGATGGAAGATTCTTTTTGTCTTCGGGATCAGAGACAAGCTTTTGGAAGGTGTCGATGGCGGCCAGCCGTTCGCCCCGCATGAGTTGGATCCGGCCATTGAGATAGCTGGCAAGGCTTTGTTCGGCAGGATTGGTGGGGGTGAACGAGGCAATCAGTTTGGCTGCCTCATCCGGCTTCCTTGCTGCGAGCGAAAGGGAGATCAATTGAAGACGGGCCTCCCTGACCAGCGCGTCATTCTTGGATTTTAAAAGAGGCTCAAGGCTGGCCCTGGCTCCCTCGAGGTCACGAAGTGCAAGCTGGAGTTTTCCCGTCTGCAGACGGGCCTCGGGAAGCATCGACACGCGGTCGATTTTTTCGAGTTCGCTGAGGGCATCCCGGTAACGCCCCAGGCGGGCCAAAGCGTAGCTGCGCCACTGGTGCGCCGGGCTGAAATCCCTCAAGGCAGGATCATCGAGAGTTTTGAGAGCCTCGCCCGCAAGATTGCCCCGGACCTGGGCTTCTCCAAGAAGGGTGAGCAGGTGGGATTTTGCGGTGGCATCAAGATCCGAAATCTTAAGGAGGTCCTTGATTCTCCTTTCAGCCAAATCAGGAAGGAAATCAGCGATTTGTTTCTTGGCGGCAAGATAATCGGGTTTTTGCTGAACCTCGGTCCACGTTGTTTCCGCGTCCACAAAAGCGGTCAACAAGGAAGCGGAAACAAGGAGCCGAAACATTCGCACGCGGGATTTTAAACCGCCGGACGCGCTCATGCCACCAATTAAAGCGTTCCAAAAATCCGGTCACCGGCATCGCCCAGGCCAGGGACGATGTATCCCTTTTCGTTGAGCCCTTCATCGATGGCGGCGGTGGTAACCGGGACATCAGGGTGATTCTCGGAAAGGGAAGCGAGGCCTTCAGGGCTGGCGACCAGACAAACAAAGTGAAGGTGTTTCGCGCCGCGCTCCTTTAATCCGGTCAGGGCTGCCACCGCACTGCCTCCGGTCGCCAGCATCGGGTCCAATACGAACACTTCGGCCTCCGAGACGTCGTCCGGAATCCGCTCGAGATAAATGTCGGGTTGCAGGGTCTCCTCGTTTCGTGCCATTCCGTAATGGGCCACAGTTGCTTCCGGAAGAAGTTCCAGAAAGGCCTCGCTGAGACCAAGTCCCGCCCGGAGTATGGGAACGAGGACGATCGGGCGGGCGAGATGATGACCGGTCATGCCGGTGAGCGGGGTGGTCACGGAAACCTCTTTGACCTGGAGGGGTTCTGTCGCCGGAAGCACCAGAAGACGGGCGATGTCGGCCACGTGACGGCGAAACTCGCTGGAGGGACAGTTCGCTTCGCGCAGCCTGGCGAGCCGATCACGAACCAAAGGGTGATGAGCGAGGTCAGGCATTCGCTGCGGATTTGACGGAAAGGTTTTTCTTCAGGCTGGCCTGGGTCACTCCCAGAAGTCGGGCGGCCTCCCGGAAGTCGTTGTCGCAATGCTCCAGCGTGTAACGAATCAATTCGTCCCGCGCAAACTCGATCGGGCTCTGTCCTTCCCGTTCGGAGTGCTCCATGATGATGGCGATGGCATCCTGGAGTTTGCCACCGAAAGTCACCGGATTCCTTCCAATCGGGATGTCCTCGGGAATGAGAATGTCGTTCGAGGCCAGCGCGCACGCCCGGGCCATCGTGTTTTCAAGCTCCCGGACGTTTCCGGGCCAGTTGTGCTTCTGAAGGTGCTCAATGGCCTCTCCGGTTAATCGCATGCGTGCGGTGCCGTTCTTGCGGGCAATGCTGTCGAGAAAGAACTCGGCCAGAATCGGGATGTCCTCCTGCCGGGCGCGAAGCGGGGGAATCGCAATTTCAACCACGTTAAGGCGGTAGTAAAGGTCCTCGCGGAAACGTCCTTCACGGACCTCCTGGGCGAGATCCTTGTTGGTGGCGGTGACTATGCGGACGTCGGTTCCGCGGACTTCATTGCTTCCCACACGGGAAAAGGTTCCGTCCTGCAAAACACGCAGGAGCTTCACCTGCACCGAAGGAGGCAGGTCGCCGATTTCATCAAGAAAAAGCGTGCTCTCGTGGCTGTCCTCAAATCGTCCGGCCCGACGCGCAATGGCCCCGGTGAAGGCGCCCTTTTCGTGACCAAAAAGCTCGGACTCCAGAAGGTTCTCCGGAATGGCTCCGCAGTTGATGACGAGCATCTCCTTTTGACGGCGCGGGCTGTAGGCATGGATGGAGCGGGCGATGAGTTCTTTGCCTGTTCCGCTTTCGCCTGAAATGAGGACCGGTGCGTCCGACTGGGAAACACGACCAACGACTTTCATCACATCTTGAAGCGGCCGCGAAACCCCGATGATGGTGGTCTTTCCAATCAATCCTGGAGGTTCCTCCGAACTCGGGCCAAGGGCGCGCTTTTGATCGACACTTTGAAAAGCGGATTCCACCACTTGCCTGAGTTCGAAAGCGAGGGACTCCTTTCGCAAAACATCAAACGCTCCCTTTTGGCTCGCTTCAATAATCTGCGTCGTGGTGGGCGACACCGCGGTGAGGATGGCCACGGTATCGGGCGACTGGGCGCGGATTCGTTGGATGAGCTCGATGCCGTCGAAGGGCTCGAGCTTGAAATCACAAATGACGAGATCGATCGGCGCCTTCTGGAGGATCTTGAGCGCGTTCTCGGCATTGTTGCAGCGGAGAATTTCGAGACCATTGGCATGCAGCATCTTCGTGGCCCAATCGAGATATTCGAGGTCCTGGTCGACAAGAAGCAGATGATGTTCCGGTTCTTTGCTCACTGTGTGTGCTGCTTACGGGGAGACTCGCCCGAAGCGGCGTTGACGGCGAGAATAAATTTCGAGGGCTTCGAGGAAGTCCGATTTCCGGAAATCGGGCCAATTTCGCTCGCTGATGAAAAATTCGGCATAGCTGAGCTGCCAAAGGAGGAAATTCGAGAGACGAAACTCACCCGAGGTTCGGATGAGGAGATCCGGGTCGGGAAAGTCCGCAGTATCAAGTTGACCTGCGATGGTTTCGGTCGAGATGTTGTCCGGAGAAAGTTCACCCGACCGGACTTGCTCCGCAATGCGGCGGGTGGCGTCGGTGATTTCCTCCCGGCTTCCGTAGGAAAGTGCCAGAATGATGGTCAGTCCGTCGTTGGTGGAGGTTTCCTCGATGACCTTGGAAAGTTCGGCGCGACAGGACGGTGGTAAAAGGTGGGTGCGGCCGATGGAGCGGAGACGGACATTCTGTTTTTTGAACTCCTTGGCTTTGCTTTTGAGGAAGTCCTCGAGCAGCCCCATCAAGGCGTCGATTTCGGTTTGGGGGCGATTCCAGTTTTCCGAAGAAAAGGCATACAGGGTGAGGAACTCGACTCCGGCTTCCATGCAGGCGTCGACCGCCTGACGAACTGACTCAGCACCGGCGCGATGTCCCGCCTTGCGGGGGAGGCCACGCTTCTTGGCCCAGCGTCCGTTGCCGTCCATGATGACGGCAACGTGTCGGGGAACCGGGTTGTTCGGGGCATCGCCCATGGAGATTTAGCGAATTATGGTTTGTTCGCGGTCAGGACCAACCCCGACGTAGGAAACAGGCGCGCCGGTGAGCTCCTCGATGCGGGCAAGGTAGTCCTTCGCGGCAGTGGGAAGTTCGTCAAACGATCGACAGTCGCTCGTTGATTCCTGCCACCCGGGCATTTCCTGGTAAACCGGAACGATGCGATCCCAGTGATCGCGCTCGGCTGGCGGGAATTCGTGAATCTCGCCGTCGATGTTGTAGCCGACACAAATCTTGATCGTTTCACGCTCGTCGAGTCCGTCGAGAATGGTCACGGCAAGATCGGTGACGCCATTCACCATGACCGCATAGCGGATGAGCACGGTGTCCAGCCAACCGCATCGGCGTGGTCGTCCGGTGGTGGCGCCGAATTCCATGCCACGCGAATGGAAGAACTCCGCAATGTCATCGTTCTGTGCCGGAAAAGGACCCGAGCCAACACGGGTGGTGTAAGCCTTGCAGACCCCAACAACCCGATCGATGGCATGTGGCGGCATTCCCGAGCCGGTGCAGGCTCCGCCCGAGGTGGTGTTGGACGAAGTGACGAAGGGATAGGTGCCGAAGTCAATGTCGAGGAAGGTTCCCTGGGCGCCTTCAAAGAGAACGGTCTTCCCTTCTTTCCATGAGCGATGAACCACCGGGATGACATTGGCAAAGTGAGGACGAAGCCGGTCGATGGCGCTTTCCACCTCCGCCAGCACCGCTTCGGTCTCGAAGGTGGGGAGGTCGTGATAAGCGAGCACGCGGTTGGCTTCCTCGAGGCGGAGTTCAATCAGCTCCTTTGCCTTGGCCGGGTCGTGGAAATCAGCCAGTCGTAGTCCGATTCGGTTGGCCTTGTCGGCATAGGTCGGGCCAATCCCGCGCTTGGTGGTCCCGATCTTTTTGTCACCCAGGGACATCTCGCGGGCGGCATCAAGTTCGCGATGGTAAGGTAGCACGACATGAGCCCGGTCGGAAATGAGAAGGCGTTCCGGCGTGATGGCCACGCCCGCTTCCTCCAGGCTTTCGATTTCCTTGCAAAGGCCGACGGGGTCGAGAACCACGCCATTTCCGATGACACACTGCTTGTCCCAAAGAATTCCCGAAGGGATGAGATGAAGAACGTATTTGGTGCCCTTGGCAATGACGGTATGGCCGGCATTGTTTCCGCCTTGTCCGCGAACCACGAGATCCGCTTCCTCGGTTAAAAAGTCGACAATTTTCCCTTTGCCTTCGTCGCCCCACTGGAGGCCGCAAATGATGGTGTTCATGAAAGAATGGAAACTACTTGGATGACTCGATCAGGGCGATGAAGTCATCAAAAAACCCTTTGTCGTCGTTGGGGCCGGGTGCGGCCTCGGGGTGATGTTGGACCGAAAATACGGGGTCCTTCGTACTTCTCATGCCCTCGACCGTCTGGTCGTTGAGATTGAGATGAGTGACTTCGATGAAGTCGGGGAGTGAGTCGTCGTCGGTCGCAAAACCGTGGTTCTGCGCGGTGATGGCGACCTTGCCGGAACGGAGGTCCTTGACCGGGTGGTTTCCTCCGCGGTGGCCGAACTTCAGTTTGTAGGTCGATCCGCCAAAGCAATGGGTCAGGATCTGGTGGCCGAGGCAAATCCCGAAAAGGGGAACCTTGCCGATGAGTTGTTTGACCTCTTCGTGGATGTCGGTGAGGGCGGCCGGATCGCCCGGTCCGTTTGAGAGAAAGACTCCATCGGGTTTTTTGGCCAGAACATCGGCTGCCGGAGTGCGGGCATTGACGACTTCGACCTCAAAGCCGGCCTGGCGAAGCGAGCGGAGGATGTTGTGTTTGATTCCGAAGTCGTAGGCTACGATGCGATACTTCACCGGTGCCAGTTCGAAGTAGTTGCCGGTTTGTCCGGTGGTGGTGCTGGGGATGGTCCAGAGGCGGGACTCGCCTTCCCAAACGTATGATTCAGGAGTGGAGACTTCGCGCACGAAGTCACTTCCTTCCATGGGAGGTGCTTCGTTGGCCATCCTGATCGCTTCCTCCTCGGTGAGTTCGGTGGTCAGAACGGCCCGCATCGCCCCTTTGTCGCGGAGATGCTTCGTGAGCGCCCGGGTATCGACATCTTCGATCCCGATGATCTCGTGTTCAGAAAGGTATTCGGAAAGGGTTTGCTGTGAGCGCCAGGACGAGGGGACCTCGCAGAGTTCCCCGATCACGAAGCCGCGAACATGAGGCGAGGACGATTCGGCGTCCTCCGGGTTAACTCCATAGTTTCCTTGCAGCGGGTAGGTCATGGTGACGATCTGACCGCGGTAGGAGGGGTCGGTGATGATCTCCTGGTAGCCGGTCATCGAGGTGTTGAAGCAGATTTCTCCGGCGGTCGTTCCAGTGTGGCCGAACGAGCGACCGTGAAAAGTCCGCCCGTCTTCGAGAGCTAGTATGGCAGTGCTCAAAACGCGCGGATTAGAGGACAGAGGCGGGTGGTGTGCAAGCGGTTCTTTTGCGGAAAACAGGGGCGAAGCGAGGAATTGCGGTCAGGCAGGAATCCGCGTGCCTTCCCTGATTTCTGGACAATTCCAGCCAGAGTGTTACGAGGGATCGTTATGAAAATGAAAGTCACTTGTTTTACCCTGACCGCCCTCTTCGGAGCTCTCGGGCATCTTTCGGCCCAGGATCGGGACAAAAAACCCGACTTGGATTCGGTCAAAAAGCGGATCGAAGGAGCGGTGGAGCGCGGCGACCTGACCCGTGATCAGGCGAACCAGAAATATGCCGAGCTCAAGAAGAAGATGGCCTACCGGAAGGATGGTGGGGACAAGAAACCGGACATGGACGGGATCAAAAAGCGCATCGAGGGAGCGGTGAAGAGCGGTGATCTGACCCGCGACCAGGCCAACAAGAAGTATGCCGAGATGAAAAAGAAAATGGCCTACAAGAAAGTTGGTCCTCCTCAAATGTATCGCAAGGATGCTCCGACCGGCAAGCCGGGCCACGGAATGCCACCCGGACCGCAGAGCCTCAAACGACTTCTCGGAGAGATGATGAAGCACGGCAAGATGGACGAGAAAACAGCCGCTCATATTTTTGGAGCCGCTTTTGGAGATGGCCCCCGTCCGCAGGGACAGGGCCCTCGCCCTCAAGGCCCTGTTCATGGTCCTGGTCCTCGTCCCAACAATGGTCCCATGGGAATGATGCAAGAAATGCGCAAGACCATCGAGGCCGCCAAACGTGAGTTGGCCCAGATTCGCCAAATGCGCATGGAAATGGAAAGAGCGCGTCAATTTGAGGAGATCGAAAGAGCCAAGCACCACCTTGAGATGGAACGTCGCGAGCTCATGGAACATCGCGAGCACCTCGAGCGTGAACACCACGAACGTCGCGAGCACATGGAGCGAGAGCACGACGAGCATCGTGAGCACATGGAGCGGGAACGCGATGAGCATCGGGAGCACATGGAGCGAGAAGAAATGGAGCGTGACGAAAAGAGACGCGAGGAATTGAAGCGCGAGCACATGGAGATGAGACGTCGCGCGGCCCCGCGTCCGGAAGTTGAGGAACGCAAACCACAAGTGGAACGAGAGCGTCCCCCGGTCAGGAGGGGTGCTCCCCAACTCGTGCGACCACGCGAGAAGACCGAAAGAGAACGTTAGAAGGTTTTCACGATCACCTTTTTCAGAAACCGCGCGAGTGAGGAGCTTCTTCACGAGCGCGGTTTCTTCGTCTTGGTCGGTTCCGAAAGATGAATTCTTCCTGACAGGTATCCGTTTTCCGTGGCGATCAGCATCTTTCTTACTTTCGTAGTCCTCTTCTCAGGACTTTGTGCTTCTCCCCTCGAGGACACTCTTCCTCCTTTGATCGGGGACAAGGCGCCCTCGACGGTGGATGAACTGTGGAAGGGGTTTGATCCCCGGGCAGAGCCTCTGGCCGTCGAGATTCTCAAGGAGTGGGAAGAGGATGGAGTGGTTCTACGCGTCCTTCGTTATCACATCGGGATTTTCAAAGGCCGGAAGGCAAGGATGGCGGCGATCTATGGCTCTCCGAAGGGAGGAAAAAACCTCCCCGGGCTGGTGCAAATCCACGGAGGTGGTCAATACGCCCATCACAATGCGATCCTGACCAATGCCCGTCGCGGTTATGCCACCATTTCCATTTCATGGGCTGGTCGCATCAGTGCCCCCGATTATCAGGTGGGCCCTGCGGAGGTGAAGTTGTTCTGGGAGGGGAAAAAGGACGATCCGAAGTATCGGGTCACCACCGACTGGGGAGCGCTCGATGGCTATCATGCCCCGTCGCGCCATCCCGAAACCGTTTTTCCAAAGCTCGGTGGACCGGCCGAGTGGAATCTCGACCCCGTTTTTTCTCCGCGCAACAATGGCTGGTTCTTGTGCACCCTCGGAGCCCGACGTGCCCTCACTTTTCTGGAAAAACAGCCCGAGGTCGATCCAAAGCGCCTCGGGGTCTACGGTCACTCGATGGGAGGAAAACTGACTGTTATGACGACCGGGTCGGATGAGCGCGTGAAAGCGGCGGCACCTTCATGCGGGGGTATGAGCGACCGCTACAACAAGGATCCGCTCTTTCGCGCCACCATTGGGGACGATGCCTTTCTCAAAAGGATCAAATGCCCGATCTTTTTCCTGAGTCCGGCCAACGACTTTCACGGTCGCATCAATGATCTTCAGCTGGCGATTCGCGAAGTGCAGTCGGATGAGGTCCGCATGAATTGTTCACCTCATCACAATCACCAGGATTCGCCGGGCTATGAAGTCGCGACCCAGTTGTGGTTTGACCAACACTTGAAGGG
>JASFWU010000213.1:0-5260 GCA_050049035.1 Akkermansiaceae bacterium
GATCATGGGCCAGTTTTAAACCTTCGAGGGTATGGGTGGTGGTCGTTTTAAGGTCGGCAAGCTCACGCTCCAGCTTTTCAAGGGCGATCTTTCTCCCTTTGGCCGACTCCTTCTCTTCTTCCAGCTTGAGAAGATAATCCTCCCGATCAAAGGAAACGAGGGTCTCACCTTTTTTCACCTTTGTTCCATGCTCGACGATTTCAGTGATCTTAAAGGCACTCCATTGCTTGGCCTCGATCTTGATTTCACTGGGATCGGTGGGGAGGAGAGTGATCTTGGTCGTTTCGTGTTCTGTTCGTGAGGAGGTTTTGACAATCAGTTCCTCTGCAAAAAGACTGCCGGTCAGGAGAAAGGGGGCCAGAAGGAGGGGTTTCATGGAGATTTGATACTTAGTGACTGCGTTGATAGTGCCCTTTGCGAGCGAGGTAAAGAGTGCGGTTTTTCTTGGATTTTTCAGAGAATGGAATGAGGTCGGTCGCGATATCAAAGCCGTTTTTGCGGAGCTCTTTTTCGAGCCCTTGGACCGGTCGATTGGAAAGAACTCCCAGAAGTCCTCCGACCTTGAGACGCTCGTGGTAATTCGCGAGGACGCAAGGATAAGTGATGGACCAATTCCCGGGGGCAAGCGACGCCAGTTGATCATGGTCCAGAAAGATCCCCTGGGTGCCATCGTAGTCCGCACCCAGCAGGGCAAAGGGGGAAAGGTTGTCAATCAGAACACGGCTGTCGTCCAACGGGTCACTTTCCAGATGGGAAGACAGCAGGGTTGGTAATTCGGAGCTTTCCGGGAGAATGACAAACGAGGATTTTTCCTGTGGAAGAGCCTGTCGGGCCGCCTCGACGGCATGTCCGAATCCCAGCCCCAGGAACACCATTCGTGGTTGGCGTGCCGGCCGGAACGGGCGGCACATCATCCCAATGGTCTCCCGGGCGGAATGACCCAGATGGCTGGCATCAACCTGGCTGCCGTCATTCTCCAGAAAAAGACGACCGTCATGCTTTACCAAGAGTAAAGGCGAGGAAGAACAAGAGGTGGTTTGAGCAATGACTTCGCGAGGCTTCATGATGCCGAAGAGCAGGCCGGGGATTCCGCCGCACTTCTCTTTTCATAAAATGGGGATTTGGGGAACTGTGTTCTTTGCCAACGTTCTTTAAGATGCTAAAAAATTAACGTCATGCAGAGTAAATCACTTTGGTTTGCGCTCTCCGGCGTCGGAGTCGCGGTGTTTGTGGCTTGCTCGGCGGATCCCCCGGTGGTGAGCACAGGCGATACTTATACGCCTTATTGGGCTGGTTCACGGACTCCTTATGGGGGGATTCATGAGAATGCCGGGGATGGTCGGGCCAAGACCTGGAGCAAGGAATATAGTCGCCTGAAATCGAGCGCAGGACCCGCCACTGCTTCGGTGGGACGTGATCCCATGATCCGGACCTCGCAGCCATCGGGCGGATCTTCAATGAGCCCTTCGTCGATCTACCGGCAGGTAAATGTGAAGAAGGACTACCTTTCATACGGTGCGAGGGGACGGACCCGGAAAAAGATGTCACCTCGTTACATCACGATTCATTCCACGCAGAACTGGAGTCGCGGAGCTGATGCCCAACGGCATTCTCTCGCCCTCAAAAACGGAGCGCTGGGTAAGCTTTCCTGGCATTATACCGTGGATGAAAACCGGGCTGTCCAGCATTTGCCCACAAATGAGCGCGGAAATCATGCCGACTACGATGGCCCTGGTAATCGTTACAGCATCGGGATCGAGATGTGTGAGCATCCCGGCAACAGTCGAAGCAAAACACTCGAGCGAACGGCCAAACTCGCGGCCTGGTTGTGCATCAAATATGATCTCCCGGCATCGCGGGTCGTTCCCCATTACAAGTGGCCGCGTTATGGAAAAAATCCGGCGAACAAAAATTGTCCCCATTTTTTGCTGACCAATGGAAAGCCGGGAGCGAAGTGGCGGGGGTTTGTGAAGGCGGTGGATGTCTATCGTCGTAAGATGCTGGGTCGATAGAAATGCCATGGAGGAGGCCGACGGAGACGTTTGGTATCAGTGCCAGCGGTGCACAAACTGCTGCAAGTGGGAGGGAGATGTCGTTCTCGCCGAACACGAAGTGGAGAGAATTGCAGCCTTCCTTGGGATTCCGATCTACGATTTTGTCCGCGACTACACCCGTCTCCGGGAGAACCGGCAAGGGCTCTCTCTTATTGACAAGGAAGGAACGACGGAATGCATCATGTTGGATGGAGTCGACTGCCGCCTGCAGGAAGTCAAACCCGATCAATGCACCGGATTTCCCAATCGTTGGAATTTCGAGAACTGGCGTGAGGCTTGTGAGGCCATTCCGGTGAAGAAGCGGCCGGGAACTTCATAACTGCTTATCTTGCTGCTCGTTCGACCGATGTCTTCGTTTCTGTCGGGCGGAGCAGGCGATGATGGGTCAGGCTGAATACAAGCGCGCCAAAGAAGGCCCAAAGCGTATCGGCCATCCAGTCAAACGGATCGTTCCCGGTTCGATTCTTGAAGAATGATTGATGAAACTCGTCAAGCACTCCGATGATCGAAAGCACGAGGGTAACCATCAGGAAGAGCTTCTTCCGGGACGGTTTGGATTTGAAATAAAAGGCGGCAGCCAGCAATCCACCACCTCCAAAAAAGTATCCGAAGTGAAAAACCTTATCGAGGTGCGGGATGTCAAAGAGCTGGAAAGCACCCGGTGGATGAAATTTGTCCCCGTGGGAAAGGAGACACAAGAGGATGAACCACAGAATGAAGGCCGACCTCCAGAAGGTGGGGTTGTGTTTGAGTGAGGGCCTCGGCATCGGCGGTGTTCCGGGTCCTCTTAATCCTGGTCACCGCTGCGCCGCATTTCCTCCTCCATGCGTTCGGCCAGCCATTGTTTCATCATGGACTGGTAGTTGAGGAAACGGGATCGGGCGATGCGTTTGATCCGAGAGAGCATACGCGGGTCGAACCGGAGGGTGATGGTAGTGGACTCCTTGGAATCGGGAGCGTGCACCGAGGCATTGATAAGCCGTGGGTTCAGGGAGTGCTCGCTCCAGAACTGGTGTTCCTGCTCGTCGGTTTCGAATTCGGGTACTTCGTTCCAATTGGAGATCACTTTCATGGTTATTTCTTTGCGGCGGTTATTTCAACTCGGCAAGGCGTCGCTCGTAATAAGCCTCCTCGTCTTCACCGAGTTCGCGGGCCGAGACTACCCGGGCTTTTTTCCCGTCCGACCAAAAAGCGACGAAGAGCCCCCGGTTCCCGATGGTTTTACCGATCAAGTAAAAGCGGGCCTCTCCGTCTGGACGTTCGTGATCCGGGAGCAAGCGAATGGAAAACGGATCTTCAAAAATCTCCTCGATTTCATGAGGCTTGAAGACTTTGGTGTCAAACGGGGTGTCAGTGAAATCGAGTTCCATCTTTCGGAAGATACAAACACAGGGCTTTCGCGGAGGAAAGCGGCATTTCCTAGATCGTGATGCGACCGTCGAAAACAAAGTCGGCCGGGCCGGTCAGAGTGACTTCGGAGAAGGTCTGGTCCGTCCCGGGAACAAAACCGATAGAAAGGGTCTCGCCACCCTTGACGTCGATTTTAACGGGAGAGGGGGCCCCGGTGAGCAGGTGGTGGATCAGGGCGCAGGCGGTAATCCCGGTTCCACAGGCAAGGGTCTCGTCTTCCACTCCTCGTTCGTAGGTTCGCACCGCGAGGTGATCAGGTGCCAGAACTCCCACGAAGTTGGCATTGGTTCCCGCGGGTTGGTAATGATCGTGGTAGCGAATGGCGGCTCCTTCCTTGACCAGATCCAAATCCTCGAGGCCTTCGGTGAAGACCACGGCGTGCGGCACGCCGGTATTCAAATTGTGCACCGGCGCGACCGATTCGACGGGCGCATTTAACTCGAGGCCAAAGGGATCGGACATCGCGATGCGAACCTCCTCTCCAATGAGTTCGGCGGTCAATGTCCCTGCGATGGTCTCAAAGCTGAGCGAGGATCGGTCGTCTCCAAGAAGGCGGGCAACGTAGCGGCCAAAACAACGGGCTCCGTTGCCACACATTTCGGCCTCGCCGCCATCGGCATTGTAGTAGCGGAACTTGACGTCGGCACCTTCCTCGGCTGGCTCAACCGCCAAAAGACCGTCGGCGCCGACCCCGCGATGCCGGTCGCACAAGCGAGCGATTTGTTCCTTGCTGAGCGCCAGATCCAGATTGCGGTTGTCGATGACGATGAAGTCGTTGCCGGCGCCGTTCATTTTGGTGAATTCAAGAGTCATGGGATTAAGCTGAATGAGTGGCTTCGATGAGAGGTGTGACAAACTCCTTGAGAATTTGCGCAACCTGCGGTTTGTCTGCGTTTTCCTGGACCTTGCGGACAATCGCCGACCCCACAATGACACCATCTCCGTGACCCGCAACTTCGGCAGCTTGCTCCGGTGTGGTGATTCCAAAGCCGACGCAAACCGGGACGTCGGTCAGGGCTTTGATTTCGGCAACCTGGGCCCCAATCGACGCCGAAGGGGCCGAGTGTCCTCCGGTCACGCCGGTTCGCGAGAGAGCATAAATGAATCCCTGTGAGGATTGGGCGAGAATCTCACGACGCTCCGGAGGAGTGGTGGGAGCGATCAAGTGGATTTGGTGAAGGGCCTCTCCGTGGGCGAAGTCCTCGTCGACCTTGATTTCGGAAGGGGGAAGATCCAGGAGGAGAATCCCATCCGCTCCGGCGGCTGCCGCATCCTTGTGGAAAGCTTCGAAACCGTAGGCATAAATGGGGTTGAGGTAGGTGAAGAGTACGATGGACGTTTCGTGGGTGGCCCGGAAGGCTTTGATCAGATCAATGATGCGATGAGCGTTCATTCCGGACTTGAGGGCTCGATCGGCAGCCAACTGATTGACGATTCCGTCCGCCATGGGGTCGGAGAAGGGCACGCCAAGTTCAATGATGTCGGCACCGGCATCGGCCAGGGCTTGAAGAATCTCCAGCGAGCGGTCGAAGTCGGGATCGCCTCCTGCGACATAGGCCACAAAGGCTTTCCGTTTTTGCTCGCGCAGTTGGGTAAAGGTGGTGTCGATGCGATTGGCCATGAGCGGAAGGAACTTGGCGATGGACGGCGGGGGAGACAAGTCTATCCTCTCGCCTCGAACCCGAGGATTTTAAATTCAATGCGAGCAAGATTGATCAAGGATTTCCGTTTTGAGGCTGCCCACACGCTGCCCAGTCTGCCGGCCGAGCACAAATGCCGCCAGATGCATGGACACA
>JASFWU010000214.1:0-5255 GCA_050049035.1 Akkermansiaceae bacterium
CGAATCTTTTCGTCGCGCGAATTGGCAAGAAGAACGAAGTTTTCATGTGCTTGCCGCGGAGCGGAGGTGTCACGATAAACTCTCGCGAGGGAGAGCCGGGCTTGCTCGGCGTAGGGGCTTCCTTTTTGGGCAAGCACTGCTTTGAGGGCGAGAATCATGCCTCCGTTGTCCTCCATTTTGTTAAAGCAGAGGAAGCGACGGTAAAGCGACTCGTGTTTGATTTTGTCGTCAGCGGTCGTCTCGGCAACCACCTTGAACCAGCGGGCCGCATTCCCCCATTTTTCCGCTTCGTAGTCATCGGAAGCGAGAAAAAGAGCGGAGGCCTCGACATACTTGCCGGTCTTCCAGCGGGTGGCGGCGGTTTGAAAGCAGGTGCGGCTCGCATCGGCGACTCCGAGATTCCGGTAGCACATCCCGAGGAAATACCACCCTTCGAGAGCCTTGGGATCGTTGGGAAACTGGCGCAGGAACTTGTCGAAGGTCCTGGCGGTGCTGAGAAAGGCCTTCTTTTTCTTTTCGGGATCCTTTTCCTCGCGGGCCCCGTTGTATTTCAGAGTGGCAAAATCAAAAAGGTCTCTTGCCCGATTGACGGTGAGGGGATTGTCGGGCTCGCCGGGGTCGGGTTCCTGGGCCGAAACCGGAAGGGCGGCCAGGAGGAAAACTGGAAGCAGGAATTTCATGACTGCTTATTCGGGTTTCGGCATGCTGGTGGCAAAATCGATGTTCCAGATGCCGGCACTGCGGATTTCATCCACCAACTTCAGGAGAGCATCGGATTTGGTTTCGCGATCCACACGGATTCGGATGGGCTGTCGATCGGCGGCATCCTTACCAGCCAGCTCGGCGAAGCGAACAATCTCTTCGAGTTTCTCCCGCAGCTCTTCCTGGGTGAGGACCTGTCCGCTGATGGTAATGACGTTGTCGTTGGAAAGGTTGATCACGATCTTGTTGGCAACGCGGGCATCCTGGGAACCCTCGCTGGTCGATGGCAGTGCGATGCTCAGATCCTTTTCCTGCTCGGTGATCTGATAGGTCACGAGGAAAAAGATGAGCAGCAGGAATACGATATCAATCATCGGAGCGAGCTGGAAGCCGACCGGTGGAGGAGTGGTATCGCGAATGCGCATGGCGGGAGGGGAAAGTTAAAGGTCACGCATCGGGAACTCATCGCGAGGAGCGTGGCTGACCGCCGGTTGCTCGCGTTGCGACTGATGGAGCTGGGCGCCCACGAGCGCGAGGATGTGGGTCCCGGCGGCTTCGAGTTCGGCAGTGTGGTTTTGCACCCGTCCGCGGAAGAGGGAGTAAAAGGTCATCGCGAAAATGCTGATCACCAGTCCGGCAGCGGTGGTGGTGAGCGCTTCCCAGACCCCTTCCGCCAGTTCCAGTTGTTTGGCCCCTTCGATGTTGCCGTTGGCGATGTCCATGAAGGACTTGATCATCCCGATGACCGTTCCGAGCAGCCCGACCATGGGCGCGATGCCTCCGATGTCGGCAAGGTAGCTGATTCGCTGGGTAAGGATGCCGGCCTGACGATTTCCTTCCGCTTCCGCCACTTCGCGAATCTCGGGATGACTGGCGTTGGGATTCTTGGTCAGGAAATCGAGGGTCTTTTGGGTCACCCGTGCGATCGCTTCGCCACGACGGTGACAGTAGGCGATCAGGCCAAGGTAGTCCCGCTTGCGGATCATGGCCTCGGAGGCATTCATGAAGCGATTGGAAACCACCGTGCTGCGCCGAAGGGTGAGAAAGTAAAGGAGGATCAGGATGACGGTGAAGAGCGAGAGCACGACGAGCGCCCCCATGACCCAGCCGCCTTTTTGGAGGATATCGACGAGGTTGATTTCTTTGGGAGCATCATTGCCCTCCTGGGCAAAAGCGAGGGTGGGGAGGAGCGTCAAAAAGAACGCGATGAAAGCTGGAATCTTCATTCAGTTGTTGGGACGAACTCTAACAAGGAATCATTCGGGTGCAAGTGCGGTAAAAACTGCTTTTATTTCCCGGTTGCCGTTCCCGAATACGAATTTTTAGGGTAGATTCTTCCAGTTTATGTCCGACTTGCCGTCACTCCGCGCGAGACTTTCCGAGATCTCACACAAGCCAGGGGTGTATCTTCACAAAGACCGCCTTGGGTCGATCATCTATGTGGGGAAGGCCCGGGATTTGCGGAAACGGCTGAGCACCTACTTCATGCCATCGGGCAAGAAGCGGGCGGACCGCAAGACGCGGGCGCTCATCGATTCGATCTACGACTTCGAGGTTCACGAAGTGCGCAACGAGCAGGAGGCCCTCTTGCTTGAGGGCAAACTCATCAAGCAATACCGCCCGCGCTACAATGTCAGTTTTCGGGACGACAAACGCTTTTTGCTCGTGAAGGTGAACCTCGATGACCCGTGGCCCAAGTTCACCACAACCCGATTGAAAAAGAGCGATGGCGCCCGCTATTTTGGTCCCTTCGCCCACTCCGGTGCCTTGCGGGCAACGGTGGCTTGGCTGAACAAGGAGTTTGGTTTGCGGAGTTGTCGTCCCCGCAATCCTGGCGAGCAGGACTACAAGCACTGCAATGCCGATGTCATCCGCAACTGTCTCGCGCCCTGTGTTGGCAAGGTGGAGCGCGAGGCATACCTCGAGCAATTGGAGCAGGCCTGTGAGTTGCTCAGTGGAAAAGGGAAGCGGGAGCGGATGAAGAGCTTGAAGGTGGAAATGGAGCAGGCTGCCATGAAGCTCGATTTTGAAAAGGCCGCGCGTTTGCGTGATGTCATTCACAATCTCGAACGGGCGCTCAGCCCGACTCGTCAATTCACGCGCGGTCGTGGAGTGCCTTCAACGGTGCAGCCGACCGAGGACCTTGCCGAGCTCGCCGACTGGTTATCGCTCGACGGTCCTCCCGAAATCATGGAGTGCTTTGACATCTCCAACATTTCCTCGACCCACATCGTAGCCTCGATGGTGCGCTTTAAAAACGGCCTGCCGGACAATCAAAACTACCGGCGGTATCGCATCAAGACCGTCGAAGGTCAGGATGATTTCGCGAGCATGGCTGAAGTGGTGAGGCGACGCTACGGGCGCATCTTGCAAGAAAACCTGCGCGCCAATCCCGAGGTGGCCGAAGTTTCCCAGGAGAGCCATGTGGAAATCCTGAGGCGATTGGAAGCGGAGGGGAAAAGCCCCATCACCTTGCCGAATTTGGTGATCGTGGATGGTGGGAAAGGACAACTGAGTGTTTCAGTAGCCGAATTGCAACGCCTCGGTTTGTCGGGTCTCCCCATCGTGGGGTTGGCCAAACAGCGTGAGGAGATTTTCTTCCCCGGGGAAAGTGAGCCGGTGTTGATCCCGCATGACCGTGGGGCCTTGAAACTGATGCAGCGGATTCGCGATGAAGCCCACCGCTTCGCAAACGGCTACAACGAACTTCTTCTCCGGAAGCGAGTGAAGGAAAGCCTGCTCGATGACTGTCCGGGCATGTCTCCGGCAAAGAAGAAAGCCCTTCTGAAAAAGTTCGGCTCCGTCGCGAGGATCAAGGAAGCCAGCGAAGAGGAGATCGCGGCGCTTTCAGGTTTCTCCAAAAAATCAGCAGCGGTGATCCTGGAGTGGCTTTCTAGCGACTAATCACGTGGCGGAGACCTCCGCCACGGAGTTTACCCACCCGCCGCAATCGTGATGATCTCCAATCGATCGCCATCGGCGAGAACCCGACCATCAAAATCAGAAGGCGAAAGCGCGGTTTCGTTGTGCTCGATGACCACGGGTTTTTGATCAAAGCCAAGGTCGCTCAGCAAGGCCGGAAGAGTCAGGCCTTCTTCAACTTCGCGGGAGTCCCCATTGATGATCAAGTTCATGAGTTCGCGAGGATGGCGGGGTCCCAGTCTTTCCAGACCGGATCAAATCCCTGGTTTTGCAAAAGCCGGGCGATGTCGGCGACGGGGCGGGTGTCGTCGATTTCAAACTGTCCCGTGGCCCGCTCACACGATGAGGGTTCTTCCACTTCGACACGACGGCCTTTCACGGTGAGATGAAGATCGTCGGTTCCCGCTCCGGTGTAGCCGCCGGGATCGGTTTGAGAACCCGCCGAGATGTGAGTCACCCCGAGCGGGAAAAGAGAATCGCGCAAGGCAGCCGGTTCACGGGTGGAAAGAACAATGCCAACCTGCGGGAAACACACGCGAAAGGCGGTGAGAAGTTGAACCAGGCTCCGGTCGTCGAGCGAAAGCGCGGGGTCGGGCGTGTATTGGTAGTTCCCGGCATGAGGACGCATGCGCGGGAAGGCAATGGTGAACCCGGCTTTCCAGCAATGACGCAGGAGATAGTCGAGATGAGTGGCGAGCGCGATCGCTTCGTATCGCCAGTCGGCCAGACCGAAGAGGGCCCCGATTCCGATCCTCCGAAATCCGCCGGCGTATGCACGCTCGGGGCAATCGAGCCGCCAATGGAATTTCTTTTTGGGTCCGGCGGTGTGGAGCTGCGCGTAAGTCTCGAGATGGTAGGTCTCCTGGTAAACGATGAGCCCTTCCGCTCCATGATTCACCAGGTCGCCGTATTGATCGTCTTCCATCGGTCCCACTTCGATCCCGATCGTCGGAATGAGCGCTTTGAGGGCGTCGATGCATTCCTGAAGGTAACCATCGGAGACGAACTTCGGGTGTTCGCCCGCCACCAGGAGGATATTGCGGAAGCCGAGATCGTAGAGGTGCTTGGCCTCGGCCACCACCTGGGGAACGGTCAGGGTGGTGCGGAGAATGGGATTGTCGCGCGAAAAACCACAGTATTGGCAATTGTTTACGCACTCGTTCGAAAGATAAAGCGGGGCGAAAAGCCTCATCGTGCGGCCAAAATGCCGTCGGGTCAGGGTCTGGCTTTGGCGGGCCAGTGACTCCAGCTGTTGGTCCGAGCAGGGTTCGATGAGCCTGCGGAATCGCCGCACCAAGGGGGTGGGTTCCCGGAGGAGGGTGTCGAACTGGCTGGCGAAGGACATGGCGAACTCTGAACAGTGAGATTTGAACAGGGAACTCTGAAAACTCCCTTCTGAAGAAATTTTCATTTTTTTCCAAGGATTCGCAACTTGAGATGTCGGAGTCAGTGAAAAGAATGTTCATCCGTGTCCCAAGGAAGTTCACAGCAGGCCGTTCGGCCGTCGATCATGCGTTTGCCCGGTAGTCAGGAGGCCCCGGTGGAGAAGCGCTCTCTCGAGGAGGTTTTCTCCGAGGAGGAGAGCCCTTTGCTGCGCTATGCTTTTGGATTGCTCGGGCGTCGTGAGCTTG
>JASFWU010000215.1:0-5226 GCA_050049035.1 Akkermansiaceae bacterium
TCCCGAACATCAATCCGGCCATGCTCAAGAGCGAGCAGCGTCGCTCTCTTGATTTGATTGGAACCCTCGATCGAAAATTTGCGGACCGAGTTGCCGCAAAAGATGCCGTGATCTCGTCAATTCAAAACGCCGAAACCGCTTTCCGGATGCAGGAGGCGGTGCCGGAGTTGACCGACATCAGTTCCGAGTCCGAGGCGACCCGCAAGATGTATGGAGTGGATAGCGACAACGGGGGGAAGGCGGAGTATGCCAAACAATGCCTCATGGCCCGGCGTCTTGTGGAGCGTGGGGTTCGCTTTGTTGAGTTATCCTGTTGCAGTGTTGGGGTCGGAGCCGGCGGGGCAGGGAATCCCTGGGACCAGCACGGGGACCTGGAACGCGGTCACGGCAGAATGGCAGAGCAGGTGGATGGCCCGATCGCGGCCCTTCTCACCGATCTCAAGGAACGCGGTCTCCTCGATGAAACCCTCGTGGTTTTTACCGGCGAATTTGGCCGGACCCCGTTCTCACAGGGTTCGAACGGACGAGACCACGATCCATTCGGTTTCAGCCTGTGGCTTGCGGGTGGCGGCATGAAAGGGGGAACGGTTCACGGCTCGACGGATCCCCTTGGCTACAAAGCGATGACAGACATCTCTACCGTTTATGACCTCTGGGCCACCGTCCTTCATCAACTTGGGATCGATCACGAAAAACTGACCTTCCGTTGGAGCGGTCGTGATCTGCGGCTCACCGACGTGCATGGACACGTTTGGAAAGACCTCATCTCTTGATTGTCGAGGAGGGAACCGGCGAGAGTCAAAAAGCCAATCCAGGTTCGAATGCTTCATCCGATCGGTCGCAGTCCGGCCGGAATCGCCGCACCAAGCAACAACCTCTTGATGTCCGCGATGGGATCGAGATGTCTGAGCTCCCTCGCCACCTCCGTTTTCTTGTCAATCATGTTGAACGGATTGCAAGTGGCCTCTCTGAAGACTACACCGACGCAGAGCTTTTAGCGGTCAGATCCGAACTTAGGGAAAAACTGGCCGAATTGACCGTTGAAGATCTCAACCTCCTGATTCGCTTCTACGAACTCTACAATGTTGATGGGGAGGTGCGCAGCGAAGAGTTGATTCGGGGTGGACTTTTCACTCTCCTTGGTCAAAAGGATTCCGCTCAAATCCGGGAGCGAATGCTCGGTGAGATCGAGAAACGGTTGGCTGCGAGCAATAGTGTGGATTGATCGAGAGACAACGACCGATGCGGTCAATTGGCTACGGGACAATGCCTCCGCATTGAATCCTCAAACCTGTTCGGAAGCGGTCGAGGCTGCTCTGGCGTTCCAGCGACATCGAATCGACGACATTCTTCCAGTCGTTGGAACCCTCGACCGAAATGAGCGCACCTGGAACGTTCTTCGCAATCTCGCCGGGTATCCTTGGTGGGTGTTCCTTATTCCAGAGAGGTCGAGATGGGAATGCCAACGCTAGAGCTATTTCAGCTCCGCCCACTTTTAAACCAACTCAATCCGCCCGACGAATTGCGCCAGCAAATTGAAGACGCGTATGCCCGTCGGAGCCGGTCCGGGGAGCAGGACGAAGGCACATGGTTGGCATCGCGGGGAAGTCGATCGCTGATTTGGGAGCTTCTCATGTCGAAATGTTCCTGATACCGTCAATTTCTTTTCCGGTTTTCATGACCATGCCTCGACTACGCATCCATGGCCTCTGGGGGCTGATTACAGCCGGCTCCCTCGTGCTCGGATCGTATTTCGGGGATTCCGGAACAGTAGAATCGGTGGGAGTTTCCGAAGGGCAGGATGGAAGCCTAAAGAACAGTAAGAGGACTGTTTCTAAAACCAGGGTCCAAAGCGGTCAAAGATCGAGCCGGACCTCAAATGGACAGCGACCCGGGAGAGGAAGCAATGAATCCACTTTGTCTCGATCAAGTTTGGCAGATGACCCTGGGACCGGATTGTCAGAGGTCGGCTCACTCAACAAAGGTGAGATTCAGTCGTTGGTTCGAGCGTCGATCAAGTCAGCCAATCCATTGGAACGTCGACGTGCCTTTGATCGAATTTTGCAGGAGATCGGCTCTTCCGGGTTTTCCAGGGAATTGGCGCTCGTCGCTCGCGAAGCAATGGCAAATTTTGGTGCAACGGGTGATCAATGGAGGCTTTTTGATTATGCCTGGGGTGCCAATCATCCGGATACAGCAATCGCCTACCTTAACGAGGTATTGGATCAAAACTATGAAGGTTTCCTTTCAAATATGATTGCAGGTCTTGGGAGTGATCATCCGCAAAGGGCGATCGAACTTTTTTCCTCTCTCGATCCTGATTCCCAGGGCAGAGTCAGGCCTTCGTTCCTCGAGGGCCTTGTCGACCATGATGCGGCGGTCGCGACCGACTATCTCTACGACTCGACCGATCGGGAGAACTACAATTGGCGTCCCATGGATGAGTTGGCGCGCGAACTGGTTCGCGATCAGGGTCTCGAGTCGACTCTGGATTGGGCCTCTGATTTGCCCGAGGGAAGCTTGCGCGGAAGCGCCTGGAGCGCGGCCTACGCCGTTTGGGCTTCGCAAGATCCGGTGGCCGCCGTGAATTCGATCAATGAGATGACAGCGGGAAGCGACCGCAATCTTGCCATCAATGGTTTTGTGAGCGCCCATGCGCATCAGGACGGTGAAAGTGCGGTCACCTGGGCGGCTGAAATTTCAGAACCCGGCCTGCGCGAATCGGCCCTGGTCCGGGTGGGGCGCCAATATTACCGCCAGGATCCTGCCGCCGCGACCCAGTGGTTTGCTTCCAGCGGTTTGCCTCAATCTGTCTGGTCGCAGGTTTCCGATTTAGGAAATCGTTGATCATTCGTGGTACGGGCGAAAGCGGGCGAGTTGATGGTAAGATTCTTTGCTCGCGTTGATGTTTCCATCAACTGATATCAGGGTTTCACACTTGGGAGCTCAATTCCCATGGGCGCTCCCGGGCCAAGATAGATCCCAAGCGTCATCCAGAGAATCATCAGGATGGCTCCGGTGATTAGCATCCAGATGGAATAGGGAATCATCATTGCAGTCAGCGAGCCGATTCCAAAGTCCTTCTGCCAGCGGTTGGCGAAGACAAGGACCAAGGGAAAGTAGACCATGAGAGGGGAAATGATATTGGTGGCGCCATCACCGACCCGATAGGCAGCGGTCGCTCCTTCGGGACTGACCCCCAGCAACATGAGCATCGGGACGAGAACCGGAGCAAGGAGAGCCCACTTTGCACTCGCCGAACCGACAAAGAGATTGAGGACGGCTGCGAAAATCACGATCATTCCGATGACGATCGGAAGGGGGAGTCCACTTGACTCGATTGCTCCGGCCCCATGAACTGCCGAGATCAGTCCGAGGTTCGACCAGCTGAACATGGCCACGAAATGGGCAGCGACAAATGAAAGTACGAGATAGTATCCCATGTCCTTCATGGACTCTGTCATCATGACGATGAGGTCATCATTGGATTTGATCGTGCCTGCAGCTTTTCCATAAACCCAACCTGCCGCGAGAAAGGTGATCATGAATGCGCCCACCAGTGATTTGAAGAATGGTGTTGCGGTGACATACCATTCCTGGCCCTCGGTCCCGGGCCCATCGTCCAGAAGAGGTGTCTCGGGACCGAAGGTCATCATCAACCAGAGAAGAACCACCCCGAGGATTGCCCAACCTGCATACTGTAAGCCTCTGCGTTCGCCTTCGGTCAGAGGCTTTTCGTTTTCTCCGAAGGAGTCCTTGTGAGCTTCTCCGGGAACCCATTGGCCAAGTCTCGGTTCGATAATCTTGTCGGTGACATACCAAATGACGGGGAGGTAAACGAAGAGAAGTGCGGCAATGAAAAACCAGTTTCCGGCAATGTTCATCGTCCAACCGGAGTTGAGTTGTGCTCCTTCAACCGCCGCTTCAGTCACCCCGAACAGCAGCGCGTCCAATTGTCCGGGTGTGATGTTGGCAGAGAATCCCCCGGAGACTCCGGCAAAACCCGCTGCAATCCCCGCCAGTGGATGCCGACCGGCAGCTGCAAAGACAATCGCAGCAAGTGGAATGACCACGACATAACCCGCATCGGCAGCGTGGTTGGAAAGCATCGCCACCAACGCAACTGTCGGCGTCAGAAGATTCTTGGGTGCATAACGCATGGCCGACTTGATTCCGCTTGCGAAGAGTCCTGATCGCTCGGCAACTCCGGCACCTAACATCACTACCAGAACGTAACCGAGGGGATGAAAGTGAGTGAAGGTCTTGGGCATTTCCACCCAGACTTTTTGGATGTTCTCTGCCGAAAGCAGGCTCTTGGCACTTAAAACAACGGCGGCTCCATCCTCGTTTTTTTGAGTTGGGTGCTCTGCCGACACACCAGCGAGGGAACAAATCATGGAAATCACGATCAGAATTCCGATGAGATAGACGAAGATAAAAACCGGATCCGGCAGCCTGTTCCCGACGCGTTCGACATATCCGAGAAAGCCGCTCTGAGCGGAATTGGGTTCTGATTTTTTCATGAGAGTTGGATGGGCTCGGATTCGTCACGGTGGTTGGCTAAATGGACGATCGGTAGTCCTTAGGCGGGACCCTAACGACCCTCCTGCCAATAGACAATTCACGAGTCGATCGCTTTTTTACTCCACCCCATACAGACTAGTGATTTGCCAAGGATGCCGGAGCTTGCCAGCATGTCGCGCGATGAATCTGAAGTTTTTTGTAGCATCTCTGGCATTCACGATCTTGAGCCCGGCTGGAGTCATGGCGGAAACGAAACTCCTCCGGTATCCCGACATCTCCGGAGATTCCGTGGTTTTCTGCTATGGGGGCGACCTTTGGAAGGCTTCCACGCTAGGTGGTCAGGCGGTGCGACTGACGGCGCATCCCGGGCAGGAGCTCTTTCCAAAATTTTCGCCTGACGGACTAATGATCGCCTTCACCGGGCAGTATGACGGTGACGAGCAAGTTTATGTGATGCCTGTAACCGGTGGCGTTCCCAAGCAACTGACTTTTTATCCGGCGGCCGGGCCTCTTCCTCCTCGATGGGGGTATGACCATCAGGTTTACGGTTGGAGTCCGGACGGGAAACGCGTCCTCTTCCGATCCTTGCACGATGCCGATGGGGGAAAAACGCTTACCGGGCTTTACACGGTCAGTGTCACGGGCGGGTTGCCGAAAATGCTGCCCATGCCGACCTCCGGAGCGGGCGATTTTTCTCCCGAT
>JASFWU010000216.1:0-5216 GCA_050049035.1 Akkermansiaceae bacterium
CACCGTGGCGAAACATGGTCTGACCTGCGCAATGGGCCGTCCCCGGGCAGTGAAAGGGATCGCGGGAATTCCCAATGCTTTTGAGAATAAGGCAAATCACGACACCTTGGTAGAGATCTACGAGGATATCATTCCAAAGGCCGCCAAGGCCGGGAATGTACCGCAGGTGATCGCCTTCTCAGGAAACCGACGGGGACTCACCGACGAGGAAGGTTTGAAGAATTGCATCGAGGGCGTCAAACGCATCATGCCGATTGCCGAGAAGCACAAAATTACGGTTTCGATGGAGTTGCTCAACTCAAAGGTGAATCACAAGGACTACCTCTGTGATCGCACCGAGTGGGGAGTGGAATTGGTCAAAGCTGTTGGGTCCGATCGTTTCAAACTCCTCTACGACATCTATCACATGCAAATCATGGAAGGGGATTGCATCGCAACCTTCACCAAGCACAAGGATGCCATCTCGCACTTCCATACCGCCGGGGTTCCGGGGCGCAATGAAATTGATGATACCCAGGAGCTGAACTACAAGGGTATCTGCAAGGCACTCGCCAAGATGGGCTACGAGGGTTATCTCGGCCAGGAGTTTGTTCCCAAGCGAGATCCTTTGACCTCGCTGAAGGAAGCCGTCGACATCTGCACCGTTTAAGGAAACGCCAACGGCGTCACTCGGTGATCTTGATGTTGCGGAAGGCGATCGCCATGTCGCGGTTTCCGTGGAGTTGCAATCCGAGTGGACCCTTCTCGATGGCGGTCTTGGAGGTGTAGGTGATGCCTTCCACCCCGTTGAGCCAGGTCTTGTAGGTGTCTCCCTTGACTTCGATTTTGAGGACATTCCAGTCCTTGGGTTTCACTGCGGCGATGGCCTTGGTGGCTTCCACCGGATAGCCCTTGCCGGGAATGTAGGGCGAGGCGGTGAGGTCACGTTTGAGCGAGCCGGAAATGCCAATCTGGATTTGGTCCTTGGCTCGCTTGAGCATCACACCTGAATCGATGGTACCTTTACCGAGCTTGTATTCGAGGGTGAGGGTGAAGTCGGTGAACTCCTTCTTGGTCCAGAGGATGGAGCCTTTCTTTTTGGGACCGGACTGGCACTGGATGGTGCCGTCCTTCACCGTCCAGTAAGGGAAGTCGCTCTTGGCATCGGAGCGCCAATTCTTGAGGTCCTTGCCGTTGAAAAGTGACTCTTCGGCGAGGGCGGTGAAAGGGAGGAGGAGGAGAGGAAGAAGTTTCATGGCCTAGCATTACGCGACTGGCCGATGGGCCTTTCGTTTTTGCCCGGCGGTGGATCAAATTTCAACCTTCCGCGATCACTTCTTCCTTTTCTTCTTCGGCCCGGCCTTCCATTTGAAGAGCTCGCTTTCGACGATGGCATCGGCGGCGATGCGGTTAAAAGTCTTCTGAAGCTCCGGGCGCTTCTCGGCGAGGTTGGTGGTTTCGCCTGGGTCATTTTGAAGGTCGTAAACTTCCCACGTGCCGTTTGGTCCGGCTTTGGCGCGATTGAGACGAACGGCTTTGAGGTTGCCCTTCCGGATGGCCTGCTTGCCTCCTCTTTCGTAAAATTCCCAGTAGAGATAATCGTGTTCTCGCTGCTCTCCTTTGCCAAGGAGGGAAGGGGCAAAGGAAATGCCGGTGTGATTGGGGGCGGGTTTGGTTCCGGCCATTTCAGAAACGGTGGCCATGAGGTCCCAGTGTGCCGAGATGTGTTCGCTGCGCGAGCCGGCTTTGATCTTGTCGGGCCAGCGTGCGATGAAGGGAGCGCGAATGCCACCTTCGTAGAGGTCTCGTTTGATGCCCTTGTAGATTCCATTTCCATCAAAGTAGTTGGGATCGGCACCCCCGGCTGAAGTGGGGCCATTGTCGCTGGAAAACATGATGAGGGTGTCTTTGGCCAGCCCCAGTTTGTCGATGAGGTCGACGATTTTGCCAACGTCGCGATCGAGTCGTGAGGTCATTCCGGCAAAGCAAGCCCGCGGGGTTGGGTGACCGCGGTATCCTCCCTTGGGAAACTTGGGGTTTTTGTAAGGTCCCTTTTCCTTGATAGTTTCGAGGTAGGGTTCGATCGAGTCCTCGGGAACATCGAGATCGACATGCGACAAGGTGTAGGCGAGGTAGAGAAAGAAAGGCTGGTCCGTTTTGCTCTGCGTTTCGATCCAATTCAGACTTTCGGCCGTAAAGCTGTCGTGAATGTAGGTTTCGCGTTTTGTTGGATTGTCCGGGTAGTGTTCCTTCTCTTCGTTTCGCCAAATGAAGTCGGGATAGAAGCGGTGGGCGCGGGACTGGTTGAGATAACCGAAGAAGAAATCGAATCCCTGTTTGGTGGGAATGCCGGGCGAGCCTGCTTCACCGAGGCCCCATTTTCCGACGCAGGCCGTGGCGTATCCGGCTTTCTTGAGGACTTCCGCAATGGTGATGTCCCCGGGCTTCAGATGAGCGCGAGCGTTCCCCCGGATCCGGGTGCGTCCGGTGTGCTGCCCGGTCATGAGACAGGAACGGGTCGGCGCACAAACCGTGCTGCCGGAGTAGTGATTGAAAAACTGCATCCCTTCCGTCGCCAACTGGTCGATACGAGGCGTCTTCATGATCTTCTGGCCGTAGCAGCCGAAGTCATTGATACCGAGATCGTCGGCAAGAATGTAAACGATGTTGGGCTTGTCAGCGGCGGAAGCAGCCAGAGTAAGCGATAGAAGCGCGAGTGGGACTTTCATGAAACGACTTTGAGAGGTCAGTAGACCGACTCGTTCCGTGACCTGTAAAGATTATTGATCTGCGATGGAGCGGTCCTTTGTTTCCCGGGCTGGATCCTAGCCAACGGGCTGTCCGCTTCGGCAAATTTTTTGAGACGGGAAAAGGAGGTGTTGCGTGAAGGTTTATCATATTGACCAGGATGGAGGATTTCGTTGGCACAAACGAGAACAACGACAATTTATTGCCTCAATCTGGCAGAGAATTCAAAAAGCAAAAGCGACAGACAAAAGAAGGGCAGAGAGATCTTTCTAAGAGTGACGATGGTGGGCTGGAGGCGGCTCGAATGACAGGCTTCCGGTTGTCTCATTCCAAAATCTAAATGCTCATGAAGAAACTGATACTCACGACGGTTTTTGGGTTGCTTCTTACAAGCTGTGATCGGGAATCTTTGGATTCTGCGGTTGACCTGGGGCGAGACAATGAGGTTGTGGGGAAATCCACGTTGGATCTACCGGAGGTCGACCCGGATGAAATGGCTTGTGGGTCTGACGAATTTCTCACCGAGGCAAACATTACCGTGCTGGAGGCTGCGAAGATCTACGAAAAGCATAGCGGGAAGCGTGTGATCATTGCCAACGAGCTTGCTGAGAAAATCGTATCATTTACGCTGGGAGGGCCCTTGACGAATTCCGATTTGGCAAAGTTTTTACAGCTCGCTCTTCTTGCGGAAGGGTATGCGATTATTCCCATTCCGGGCGAGGAGGGGATTGTTCGAATTGTCGATTCGTTACCAGTTAATACGTTGGCGAGTAGGTTGCCGAATCCACGCTGGTTTGACGAAGATGAGCTCCCGGAAGGCGATGACATCATCATGTTTGTGATGAAACTTGAGAAAATGAGACCGGAGGCGGCACTCGAAGTGTTCCAGTCAGAGCTGGGTGCGCAGACTGAGTCTGGAACGATCGCAGCAGTGCCGAATGAGACGATCCTGATCATCACCGAGCCGACCTCACTGATCCGAAAGATGCTCGAGATCAAGGAAAGGATCGATGTGACTGAGTCTGAAGGTGGTTGATGTTCCCGCCTCCATAGGTCAGTCATTTGGTTCAGTGGACGTGATCCGCAAGATGAGCTTCCTTGGAAGAGTCACCGTTCCATTCGGTCCTCGAAACGTGAAGCGAATAGGATCGACCCAGGTGATGCTGCTGGAAGAAGATAGACCATCGCTTTTGAAGGAGACGAGCGCGTAGCGATAGTCTTCATGCTGGTCTTGTGATGTGAGATGGAAAAGTTGCTTTCGGAATTGGTTCACCCGCTTCTTGGAAACGTGTCCTTTTAGGGCGATTACTTTTTCAATTTTTTCCGTTTCTTGATTGAGCCGTACTAAAAAAACTCCCGCCCCTTTGGGCATGAAAATTTCTGGTTCGGCTGTGGCCGCAAGGGTTAAGAGAATGAAGAGTAATACGGTTTTCAAATCGTATGTGTAATTCTCTAAATCAACGCGATCCGGGCTTCGTTCATTAGGTTTAATTTTGGCAAGCGAGGAGTTTATTGTCTGAATCTGGCGGGGTTTCGGGAATTGAAAAGTCGGTGGAGAGGTGGTTTTTTGACGTTTAGAGAATGGCCGGATTGTTAGGTAGGTTGAATTCATCGATTGGTCGATTTGAGAATGTGGTTCTCATTCCCGGCTTGTATGCCCTGTTTATTTTTTCGCTGGGGTATTTGATCTTCAAGAAGTCGAAGTTCCACGGAGTCGAAAGCTGGCCCAACGTGCCTGCTGTCATCCTCAATCATGGAAGCGAAGCGGTTTCTATTCGCTCTGAAGGGAGGAGCGGCACCACAGTCGGATCGCTGAACACCTCATGGGTGCGTTATGAGTATTCGGTCGGTGGGAAAGTGTATCAAGGAGATCTTTCCAGTCCCGACGGGGGACCACTTCCCATTCGCTGGGATCTATTCGTGGGGGAACAAGAACGGGCGTGGCACGAGGCATGGAATGCTTACTATGATCCCAAGAATCCCGAACTAGCCGTTTTGGTGCCTGTTCCTTACGAGGGCCATGTTTGGTTGGTGATTATCTTTGTTACCGGAATTCCTGTGACCGCTCATTCACTCTATTGGCTAAGAACTCGATGGGTTCGATGGAAAGCTGGCAGTATTGCTCCCGGTGACTTTTCCTGTTGAAAGGATACCCTGGAGCGCTTCAGTTTGAGGAGGGTAGCTTGCGAGGCTCTTCCCTTCGTGATTGCAGGCAGTGGGTTTGGCGGGGTCGAGAAATGAACAACCGGCGCCTGATGACCAGGAATGCCCAGGCTCAAAAGGTGAAGTCCCGCTTGTTTCCCTGAAAAGGGTGGTTATCTCAACTCGTTGATACTGCAGCTTATGACTCGTCCTCTTCTTTCGTTCACTCTGCTGGCTTCCTTCGTTCCTGTCATCGCCGAAGAGCCTCGGATCGCCTACCCCGGCCATTTCTCCCGTCCGCCTTCACAGGGGAAAGATTACAACACCTGGAGTGAGGCCACCGGGCC
>JASFWU010000217.1:0-5215 GCA_050049035.1 Akkermansiaceae bacterium
GGTCCTGCCCTCTCCGCGGCAGGCTTTGAGCCATTCGTTGTAATGCCCGGCCGAGGGCGCAATCGACTGGGCGGGCGCTTTGTAGTCTTTAAATTTCGCACCCGGGCTGAGGACGTTCTTGCCATAGTCCGAAACGAGAATGCCTTCGCTCCCGATGAACGCCACTCCGATGCCCCACTTGTTGATGACGGTGTCCTTGCCCACCAACGGTTGCAGGTAATCGTTCCGGCGAGCCATCCCTTCGGGACCGTGATACCACTTCACCTTGAGATCACCCGGATGATCCCAGGTAATTTCCTGCCAGGGAGCCGCTGCCACCGGATCGGGATCGGGACCTTCGGACGCAATGCGGACGGGGTGCCGGAGATCGAGAGCCCACCAGGCAAGATCGATCAGGTGGCTCCCCATGTCACCCGGCACGCCGTTGCCAAACTCCCAGCGACGATTCCAGTTGAGGTTTCCGCCCTTCCAGTATCCTTGGTTGTAGGGTCGCATCGCGGCCGGTCCAAGCCAGACATCCCAGTCAAAAAAGTCGGGCACGGGCTGCTCCGGAAGAACGACCGGTTGCACCGCACGAATGCTGCGGCTGCACCAGACGTGCGCTTCCTTGACCTTCCCGATGGCCCCGGCGCGGATCAACTCCACAGCCCGTCGATAGCTTCCGCCGGCATGAATCTGGGTGCCCATCTGGGTCGCGATCTTTCCTTTTTGACGATTGTATTCCTCCTGCATCCAGCGGGCCTCCTGCACCGTGTGCGCGAGCGGCTTTTCACAATACACGTGCTTGCCCGCCTTCATCGCGGCGAGGGAAGCGAGTGCGTGATGATGATCCGCGGTGCTGATGACCACCGCATCGATTTCCGGGTTGGTCACCACCTTGCGCCAATCGGTTTCGGTTTTGGCCTTTGGAAATCTCTTCTGCACCGCGGCGAGAGTGTTGCGATTGACGTCGCAAAGAGTGTGGATGTTCTCCTTGGAGACTCCGCCGAGATTGGCACCTCCGCGTCCACCGGAACCAATGATGGCCATGTTGAGATTGGAATTGGGAGACTGGCTTTTGTTGGCAGCGGGAGCGAGCGCGGCAGCGAGGCCAAAGCCAACGAAGGTCCGGCGTTTCATCGAGGTTTCTTGTGAATGGGTCATGTCGAAAAGAGGGTTGGTTTTGTGAGCCAAAGTGTGATCCTTTCAGTCCTACCTTTTATTTCAAGATCATGATTTCCAAATTCCTCACTCCAATTGCCTGCGTGGGCCTTGGCTTCCTCGCCCTGAACGCCTTTTCCGATGAAAAACCGGCCACCGAAAACAACACTCCCGCCTTGAAGAAAGCCTTCATCGACGGCACCGGACAAGGATGGCGCGAGTTGACCGGAGATGACTTCGTCAACGTCAACTGCGATCGCGACACCTGGAAGTGGGAGGGCGGTCACGCTTTCTGCACCGGCAAACCGGTCGGCGTCATTCGCATGAAGAAGCCAATCAAAAACTTCGAGCTCGTATGCGAGTGGATGCACAAAAAGCACGCCGGCAACTCGGGGGTTTTTGCGTGGGCGAGTCCGGCCTCGATCGAAAAACTGGCCGCGGGCAAAGGACGCCTTCCCGACGGCATCGAGGTCCAGGTGCTTGACCTCGGATACGAAACCAACTGGGAAAAGAGCAAAGGCAAGCCGAGCGATTGGTTCACCTCGCACGGCGATGTCTTCCCGACCGGCCCCGCCAAGATGAAGCCCTTCCCTCCAGTGGCGCCCAATGGCAAGCGGAGCTTTCCCACCAAGCGTCTCACCAAGGGCATCAACGAGTGGAACCACTATTACATCCGCGCCATCAACGGAGAAGTTCGTCTTTGGGTGAATGGCGAAGAAGTCTCGGGCGGAACCGCCTGCGATCCTTCCGAGGGTTACCTTTGCCTGGAGTCCGAGGGCTCACCCATCGAGTTCAAGAACATCCGATTGCGGGAACTGCCGTAGTTTTTTGAACCGCGAAGTCGCAAAGGCGCGAAGTTTTCAAATCACGTAGTCGCTGAGTGCCTTCGCGATTCATCCTGTTCTTACCTACTGCCACCTGGAGCAAAGAAACCATGCAGCAATATCTTTCGAGAGGATTTTTGGTTTTGACTTTCAGAAATTCACAAAGACATTCCGCATCTGCTTATTTTGAAAAAGACGGTGATCATCGGTGCCGGGGGAGTGGGAAATGTCGTGGCGTGGAAATGTGCTCAGGACGCCTCGACCTTTGGTGAGATTTGGTTGGCCAGCCGCACCCTTTCCAAATGCGACGCCATCGCCGCCGACATCAAGGTCGCCACTGGGGTCGAGATCAAGACTGCTCAAATCGATGCTGACAACGTCGCGGAAACCGCAGCTTTTCTCAAGGAAGTAGGCGCCGACTACCTCCTCAACATCGCCCTTCCCTACCAGGACCTCACCCTGATGGAAGCCTGCCTTGAATCCGGGGTTCATTACCTCGACACAGCGAATTACGAGTCACCGGAAAACCCACACTTCGAGTACAAATACCAGTGGGCGTTCCAGGATCGCTTCAAGGAGGCCGGTCTCACCGCCATTCTTGGTTCGGGCTTCGACCCCGGAGTGACCAATGTCTTCTGCGCCTACGCCCTCAAGCATTGCTTTTCCAGCATTCGCACCGTCGATATCATCGATGCCAATGCCGGAAACCACGGCCTTCCTTTTGCCACAAACTTCAGCCCGGAAATCAACATCCGCGAAATCACCGCGCCCGGGCGATACTGGGAAAGGGGCGAATGGAAGGAGACCGAGCCCCTCGCGATCAGCACCACTTTCGACTTCCCCCACGAGGATATCGGCGAGAAGCGTATCTACCTCCTCCACCACGAGGAGATGGAGAGCCTCGCTAAGAATCTGCCCGGGCTGGAGCGCATCCGTTTCTGGATGACCTTTTCCGAGCAATACATCAACCACCTCACCGTTCTCGAGAACGTCGGCATGACCTCGATCGAACCGATCACCGTTGAGGGCGTTGAAATCGCTCCCCTTCAGTTTCTCCAAAAGGTCCTGCCCGACCCGGCCTCACTCGGCCCGCTCACCAAGGGCAAGACCTGCATCGGTTGCCTCATCACCGGAACCTCCAAAAAATCCGGCCAAGAAGAAACCAAGTTCATTTACAACATTTGTGATCACCAGGAATGCTACGCCGAGGTCAAGAGCCAGGCGATCAGCTACACCGCTGGGGTCCCCGCCATGATCGGGGCCCGTCAACTCATCTCCGGAGCATGGCTGCGTCCCGGGGTATGGAATCTGGAGCAGCTGGATCCTGATCCCTTCATGGACGATCTTAATGCCTGGGGCCTCCCCTGGCATGTCCTTGAAGTCGATCAAGAATTGAGTCTGTAGGCGCAGGCCGTGCCTCGTGCACGCCCTGCGCCCACCAACGAAAAGAACCCGAAGTCCCCGCACCTTGGCGAACGGATGACCTCAGTCGTCCTCGGGACCCAGTCACACGGATGCCTTATCCGTTCACCAACCGGAAGGCCACCCTTCCTCCTTCTTCCTTCCTAGATGGAAGACTCTTTTCAATCGACAAACTCCAATTCAATCATGACTCCTCGTTCCAGCGCCCTGCGCCCTCTCGTTTCCAAAACCCCGTTGCCTCCCCAGCACACCACGCCGATTGCCGAGATCGCCTCGTCGTTTGCCAAAAGCGACCTCGAAACTCCCGCCTACGTGCTCGACCAACGAGCCTTCCACCACAACGGCGCCATCCTGAAGCGCGTCTGCGATGAAACCGGCGCCAAGATCCTCCTCGCTCAGAAGGCCTTTTCCTGCACCGCGCTCTACCCCATTCTGCGCAACTACCTCGCTGGCACCACTGCCAGCGGAATCAACGAAGCCCGCCTCGCTGCCGAGGAATTCGGAGGCGAAGTCCATGTCTTCTCGCCCGCCTACAAACCTGCCGAAATTGCCCAGCTCGTGGAGATTGCCGACCACATCGTATTCAACTCCTTCGCCCAGTGGCATCGTTACCGCGAACACCTTGCCTCCGCCGAGCGGACCATCTCCGCCGGCCTGCGAATCAATCCGGAATACTCCGAGGCCTGCGCCGAAATCTACGATCCGTGCGCTCCTGGCTCTCGCTTCGGCGTCCTCGCTTCGCAGATGAATGATACCGACCTCGTAGGCATTGAAGGGCTCCACTTCCACACCCTCTGCGAACAAGGTCCCGACGCCCTGGAGCGCACCCTTGAACACGTTTTTGCAAAGTTCGATCGCTACCTTCGGAATATGAAATGGCTCAACATGGGCGGCGGACACCTCATCACCTCGGACCACTACGACGTCGATCTCCTCATCCGGTTGATCAAAGAAACGAAGGCCCGCTACCCACAGCTTGAGATATTCCTCGAGCCGGGCGAAGCGATCTCCTCGGGCGGCGGCGTTCTGGTCGGCAGCGTGATCGACATTGTCGAGAATGGGATGAAAGTCGCAATCCTCGATGTCTCCGCCACGACTCACATGCCGGACGTTTTGGAAATGCCCTATCGCCCGGACGTTCTCGGTGCGGGTCTTCCCGGCGAGAAAAAACACAGCTACCGCTTCGGAGGCCCGACTTGTCTCAGCGGAGATGTCATCGGCGATTATTCCTTCGAACAGGAACTGGAAATCGGCGACCAGCTCGTCTTCCTCGACATGGCTCACTACACCATGGTCAAGAACACCACCTTCAACGGCGTTCCTCTGCCCGCCATCACCATCATGCGTGATGGCGGACCAGTCGAGCTCATCCGTGAATTTTGCTACCAGGATTTCAAAAACCGCCTCGGCTAAGACTCAGGCCATCTAGTCCCGTGAAACGATTCCCCCCGAATGCCACCCGCTTTATCGGCGCATCCTCTGATGAGCCACAAGCTGGTGCCGTCGCGCTCCTGGGTGTTTGCTACGATGGCACCACCTCGTTTCGAGCGGGAACCCGAGGTGGGCCAGATGGCTTGCGGGCCGTCAGCGAGAACGGGATCGAGACCTACTCCCCGCGTCTCGACCGCGACCTTGAAGAGGTCAATTTTTCGGACCTCGGCAATCTTGAGATCCCCCACGGAGCACCCGAGCCAGTGGTCGAGGCCGCATACCAAGCGGTCCGCGAGCTCCTCTCCGCTGGAACGATTCCGGTCATCCTCGGTGGAGAACACTCGATCTCGCCCGGCCCCATCAAAGCGGCCTTTGAGCACCATCCCGACCTCGTTGTG